>JAKLLJ010000235.1 GCA_023150215.1 Thauera sp.
GGCTTCACCCTGGTGATCCTGCTCTTCGCCGGCCTGCGCGAACGCATCGCGCTCGCCAACGTACCCGCCGCCTTTGCCGGGGTGCCGATCGCCCTCATCACCGCCGGCCTGCTGTCGCTCGCCTTCATGGGGTTCGCCGGACTTCCGGTGCGCTGAACGCAGATCCGCTTACCAGGAGCACGAAGATGATGATGATCGTATCGGTCGCGGCGGTCGCCGCCCTCGGTCTGGTGCTGGGCTGGCTGCTCGGCCTGGCCTCGCAATGGCTCGGCGCCACCGTGGACCCGGTGGTCGAACGCATCACCGAGGCCCTGCCCGGCTCGCAATGCGGCCAGTGCGGCTATCCGGGCTGCGCCCAGGCCGCCGCCGCAGTGGCCGCTGGCAGCGCGCCGGTGACCCTTTGCCCGCCGGGCGGCCGCGCGGTCGCCGAGAAGCTGGCCGAGATCATCGGCACTGCATTCGACCCGGGCAACGTGCCCGACCGCGGCCCCCTGCTCGCGCGCGTGCGCACCGACTACTGCATCGGCTGCTCGCGCTGCATCAAGTCCTGCCCGACCGACGCGATCCTGGGCGCCACCAAGCAGCTCCACGTCGTGCTCGGCGAAGCCTGCATCGGCTGCGGCGCCTGCGCCGAGGTCTGCCCCACCGGCGGCATCGACCTCGAAGGCATCCCCGTCACCTTGCGCAACTGGCGCTGGCACAAGCCCGGCCTGGGCAAAGCCTGATCCGCCACGAGGACTGCACGCACCATGAAGATCTTCCGTTTTCGCGGCGGCATCCATCCGGAGGGCAACAAGGACCCGACCGCCTGTCATCCGATCGCTCGCCTGCCGCTGCCGAAACGCCTGTACATCCCGCTGCAGCAGCATATCGGCGAGCCGGCCGCACCCGAGGTCAAGGTCGGCCAGCACGTGCTCAAGGGCCAGCGTCTCGCCCGTCACCAGGGTTCGGTATCGGCGCCGGTGCATGCGCCGACCTCGGGCACGGTGGTGGCGATCGGTGACCACATGGCACCGCACCCCTCCGGCCTGCCGGTGCAGACGATCACGCTCGAGTCCGACGGCGAGGAGTGCTGGGTCGCGACCGAGCCCGCGGTCGATCCGTTCTCGCTGTCGCGCGCCGAAGTCTCCGCACGCGTGCGCGACGCCGGCATCGTCGGCCTCGGTGGCGCGGCCTTCCCCGCGGCGGTCAAGCTCGACGCCGGCAACCGTCACCCGATCGAGACCCTGATCATCAACGGCGGCGAGTGCGAGCCCTACCTAACCTGCGACGACCGCCTGATGCGTGAGGGCGCCGGCTACGTGGTCGAGGGCGTGCGCCTGATCGCCAGCGGCCTCGGTGCCCGGCGCACGGTGATCGCGATCGAGGACAACAAACCCGAAGCGCTCGAGGCGATGCGTGCCGCGGCCGCGGCCCACCCCGGCATCACCGTGCTGCGCGTGCCCTCGCGCTATCCGATGGGCTCCGAAAAGCAGCTCGTCAGCACCGTCACCGGACTCGAGATCCCGGCCGGCAAGCTCTCCGCCGAGATCGGCGTCAGCGTGCACAACGTCGGCACCGCGCTCGCGGTGTGTCGCGCGGTGCGTTTCGCCAAGCCGCTGGTGTCGCGCGTGGTCACCATGGGCGGCGGCGCGATCCGCAATCCGCGCAACGTGGTGGTGCCGATCGGCACCCCGGTGGCCGACCTCGTCGAGTTCTGTGGCGGCTTCACGGTGACGCCGAGCCGCGTGCTGATGGGCGGGCCGATGATGGGCCAGGTGCTGCCTGGACTGGAGGCCCCGGTGGTCAAGGGCACCAGCGGCATCATCGCGCTCACCGCGGCCGAGGCCCATGCCGCCAGTCAGCGCGCCTGCCTGCATTGCGGGCGCTGCGTGGATGTGTGCCCGGTCGGTCTGGTGCCGCTCGATCTCGCCGCGCGCGTGCGCGCCGGCCGCATCGATGACGCCGCCGAGCTCGGCATGGGCGACTGCCTGTCCTGCGGCTGCTGCGCCTATGTGTGCCCGGCCCACCTGCCGCTGGCACACCTGTTCAACTATGCCAAGGGCGAGATCGCCGCCCGCCGCGAGGCGCAGCGCAAGGCCGAGGACACGCGCAAGCTGGCCGAGGCGCGCCGGCTGCGGCTGGCCGCCGAGATCGCCGCCAAGGCCGCGCGCCGCTCGGCGCGCAGCAGCGACAACGTGGAGATCGGATCATGACGAGCTGGACCCCGAACCGGTCTCCGGTTGCCGCACCCCACGTCCACGGACGCACCGCCATCCCGCAGGTGATGCGCACGGTGCTGCTCGCCCTGCTACCGGCCACCGCCACCGGCGTGTGGCTGTTCGGCTGGCCGGCGCTCAACATGATCGTGCTGTCGATCGCCGGCTGCGTCGCGGCCGAGGCCGCCGCGCTGGCGATCGGCCGCCGCGCGCTGGCGCACACGCTGGGCGACGGCTCGGCGGTGGTCACCGGCCTCATCCTCGCGCTGTGCCTGCCACCGTGGGCGCCGTGGTGGTTGCCGCTGCTCGGCGGCGCGTTCGCGATCGTGGTCGGCAAGCAGGTCTTCGGCGGCCTGGGCCAGAACGTGCTCAACCCGGCGATGCTGGCACGCGTCGCGCTGCTGGTCTCCTTCCCGCTCGAGATGACCGCCTGGGTGGCGCCCCAGCCGCTGTTCTCGGCCGCCGCACCCGGCTTCCTCGAGAGCCTTGCGATCACCTTCGGCGCAGTCGCCGCACCCGACGCGGTGAGTGCGGCGACCGCGCTCGCGCCACTCAAGACCGGTGGCGAGTTCGCCGCCGGTCCGGCGCTGATCGCGCTCGGACTCGGCACCGTGCCAGGCAGCCTGGGCGAGACTTCCGCGCTCGCACTGCTCGCCGGCGGCGCCCTGCTCATCGCCCGCCGCATCGTGCCGTGGCAGATCCCGGCCGCGCTGCTCGGCACCCTCGCGCTGCTGGCGGCGATCTTCAACCAGATCGACCCCGCGCACTACGCGCCGCCCCTGCTCCACCTGCTCGGCGGCAGTGCGCTGATGTGCGCGTTCTTCATCGCCACCGACCCGGTCGGCGCGCCGGTGACACCGAGCGGACGGCTGATCTTCGGTGCCGGAATCGGTGCGCTGATCTACGCGATCCGCACCTGGGGCGGCTATCCGGAAGGGGTGGCGTTTGCAGTGTTGCTGCTCAATGCGGCGACGCCGCTGATCGATCACCTGGTGCGGCCGCGCCGCTACGGGCGGCTGCGCTCGGGCGCGCCGCTGCCGGTGATCCGCAGGGAGGACGGCCGATGAGCACGCTTGCAACGGGCGGCCTGCGCCAGCGCCCGGGACTGTTGCTCGGTGCGTTCGCGCTCGGCTGCAGTGCCCTGCTGGGGGCAGGTGACCTCGTCACGCGCGCCGAGATCCGCCTGCGCCAGGCCGAGGATCTGCGCCATGCGCTGGACCAGACCCTGGCGTCGGTTCCCCACGACAACAACCCGGCCGACGACACGGTGGCGGTCGATGCCGGGAACGGGAAGACGATCACCATCTACCGCGCACGCCAGGGCGGCGAGATCAGCGGCGTGGCCTTCAACTGGGTCGGCGAGGCGGGCTACGGCGGACCGATCACCTTGACCGTGGGGGTCGCGCACGATGGCCGCATCGCCAGCGTGCGCGTGCTCTCGCACAGCGAGACACCCGGACTGGGCGACAAGATCGACGTGCGCAAGTCGGACTGGATCCGCGCCTTCGACGGCCGCGGCCTGGACACCGGCACGCGCTGGGCGGTGCGCAAGGACGGCGGCGATTTCGACCAGTTCGCCGGCGCCACCATCACCCCGCGCGCAGTCGTCGGCGCGGTCCACGACAGCCTGCGCTTCTACGCGGCGCAACGCGAGCGCCTGCTGGCGCCACAGGCACCCGCCAGCGCAGGACGAGAGGGCGAGCCGGCCGCGGTACCGGCGAAAGGGAGTGCATCATGAGCGAAGCGCGCAGGGTCATCCGTGACGGCCTGTGGGACAACAACGTGGTCTTCGGCCAGATGCTCGGCATGTGCCCGACGCTGGCCACCACCGGCAGCGCCACCAACGGCCTCGGCATGGGGCTGGCGACGACGGTGGTGCTGGTGTGCTCGGGGGTGCTGGTCTCGCTGTTCCGCAACGTGATCGCGCGCGAGGTGCGGATCGCGATCTATGTGCTGCTGATGTCGTCGATCGTGACCCTGGTCGACATGACGATGAACGCCTGGATGCACGAACTGCACAAGGTGCTCGGCCTGTTCATCCCATTGATCGTGGTGAACTGCGCGATCATGGGACGCGCTGAAGCCTTCGCCTCCAAGCGCACGCCCGGAATCGCCGCCCTCGACGGTCTCATGATGGGCATCGGCTTCACGCTCGCGCTGATGGTGCTCGGCGGCGTGCGCGAGGCAATCGGCCAGGGCACGCTGTTCGCCGACGCCTCGATGCTGCTCGGCGAGCGCTTCGCCTTCCTGGAACTGCGCCTCGATGACTATCGCGGGGTGCTGCTGATGATCCTGCCGCCGGGCGGCTTTCTCGCCCTTGGCTTCCTGGTCGCCGCGCGCCAGCGCATGCTCGCACGCGCACGCACGCGGGCATCGCTCACGAACGGCGACGCCGTCGCCGGCGCATGAGTACGACCCACGCAGCGAACCGAGCGGAGAACAAGCACATGAAGATCAGTGTCAGCTACGCCCATCCGGATAATCCGGCCTGGCTGCGCCTCGACGTGGATGAGGGATGCACGCTGCGCGGCGCAATCGAGCGCTCGGGCATCCTGGGGCGCTGCGAAGGGATCGACCTCGCACGCAACAAGGTCGGCATCTTCGGCAAGATCAAGCCTCTCGACACGGTGCTGGCCGAGGGGGACCGGGTGGAGATCTACATGCCGATCGTGATCGACCCCAAAACCGCCCCGCGCCGCAAGCGCGAGGGAAGCGTTGCGGACGAAGGCGCCGACACGGACTGAGGGCGCCCGCAGCCGGCTCAGGCGCGCTCGGTCTGTGTGGCCGACGTGCGCGCCGCAAGCGAGCGGCGCGCCTCGTGTTCGGCGGTGTCGATCTCGCCGAGGATGGCGCGGATGTCTTCCATCTGGCGCTCGAGCATCGACCGGCGCGCGCCGAGCAGTTCCATGAAGTGCGCCATCTGCGCCTGCTCGCCGGGCGCATTGTCGTAGAGGTCGAACAGCTCGCGCGTCTCCTGCAACGAGAAACCCAGCCGCTTGCCTCGCAGGATCAGGCTCAGGCGCACGCGGTCGCGCCGACTGTAGATGCGCCGGCTACCGCGGCGGGCCGGACTGATCAGGCCCTGGTCCTCGTAGTAGCGGATCGCGCGCGTGGTGATGTCGAACTCCTTGGCGAGATCGGATATCGTATATGTCGTCGCGCGCGCCGATTCCCGCACGCGCACTGCCCTGCCACCGGCC
>JAKLLJ010000236.1 GCA_023150215.1 Thauera sp.
ATCACTTTCTTGAGATCCGCCCAGTCCTGGTCGAAGAACAGGCCACGCGGCAGGTCCTGCTTCGTGTACGCATCGCGGCACACGTTGTAATAGCCCTGCACCGTCATCGGATCGCCTTCGAGCTTGCCGACCGCGGTGCCGGCGTGCAGGTGACGGCCTACACGCAGACCTTGAGCGACATCGAGGCCCGCATTGGCAACCGAGCCAAGGCCGGTCAGGTGGTCGGCAACTTCAACAACCTGTTCATGCTGCGCGTGCGCGAGACCGCCACCGCCGAGCTGCTGACGCGGCAACTGCCCAAGGTCGAGGTCTATGCCACGGCACTGATGAGCGGCGCCACCGACAGCTCCGACCCGCACGGCAATACCGCGTTCACGTCCAACACCCAGGACCGCATCAGCACGACCAGCGTGCCATTGATCGAGCCCGCGCATGTGGTGGCGCTGCCCAAGGGGCAATGCTTCGCGCTGATCGAGGGCGGCAACCTCTGGAAAGTCCGCATGCCGCTGCCGGCACCCGATCCCGACGAAGCCATGCCGAAGGATCTGCAGGAGCTGGCCGGCTACATGCGGCAGCACTACGTCGAGGCAGGAGACTGGTGGGAGAACCAGGGCATCCCCGGCCTGCAGGACAAGGCGCTGCCCGACGACCTGCTGGACGACTTCAAGCAGATGGCCGCCGCTGAAGAGGCCGAAGCATGAGCGACCCGGCCGTCGCGGCCCAACGCCAGCAGCAACGACAGCAAGGCCTGATCGCCGGCCTGGTCACGCTGCCGTTCCGCTTCTTCGGCGTGCTCTGCGGCGCGCTGCTGCTGTGCATCCTGATCGAGTGCGTCGGCATGCACTTCTTCTGGCCCGATCAGGGCTGGCGCCACGCGCAGGGCATGCTGCACTATGAGCTGGATCAGCTCTCCACGCATTTCACGCGCAGCGCACTCGTGCAGGAGCCGGGGCGCACGGCGCACCGGCTGGTCGAGCAGGGCTACGACTGGCTGTTCGTGAAAAGCGGTCTGCTGGACTGGATACGCGACGCCTCGACGCAGGCCAGCGCCGGCAGCCATCGCCCGACCAAGGATTTCCGCTACTACATCGGCTTGGTCTACGTGAACGTGGAGAGCTACCTGATCGCGGCGGCCTACACGACGCTGGTCTTTCTCGTGCGGCTGCTGGTGCTGTGCCTGACCCTGCCACTGTTCCTGATGGCCGCCTTCGTCGGGCTGGTGGACGGCCTGGTGCGCCGGGACATCCGCCGCTTCGGCGCGGGACGCGAGTCGGGGTTCATCTATCACCGCGCCAGGGCCAGCCTGATCCCGCTGGCCGTACTGCCGTGGGTGACTTACCTGGCACTGCCGGTCAGCGTGAACCCGTTGCTGATCCTGCTGCCCAGCGCCGCATTGCTCGGCGTGGCGGTGTGCATTGCGGCGGCAACGTTCAAGAAGTACCTGTAGCTGCAGCCCTGCGCCAGGTCAGATAAACGATGCCATAGTTTCGGTGCTCTGCTTCGTCAAGAACGTCAGCATTGGCGCGAACAAACACGTTTCAAGCAATCTTCTTCTGCCTGTCTCGCAGAGACGCGGCCCAGTCCTTCAAAGCCTGGATGTCCTGAAAGAGATCAGTAGGTGGTGGCGGCGCGGCATTCCTACCGCTGGACGGATCGTGTGCGTCAACAATGTCGCAGCACTTCTTGAATCCGGCGGCGAAAGCATCGCAGTCAGCCTCGTTGAGCGCACTGACCTTCTTCAGGTCCTTGGCGTTGATGTAGTCCCTGTGGCGTTGAATAACGCGGACGAAAGCGATGTCCTCCAGGCCGCGCTCCCATGTGGCGCGCAGCGAGTTGTAGAGCTTTGCCACCTCGACCGCGTACTCGTCTTCCTGGTTGTTGTCATGCAGCAGCTTTGCCGCACGCGCCGCCTTCTCCAGCTTGTCGATGCGATCTTCGACGCTCTGGGCCTTCCAGGGCAGGCCGTCGGCCACCATACCGGCTCCCGCGGCGCCACGACTGAGCGTCGTGAGCCGCACGGCCTGCCCGGTCTTCGTCGCGTGGTCATTCAGATCGTTCACGAACACCAGATCATGCGTGAAGACGATGACCTGGCGGTTCTCCGCTTCTTCCACGAGACGCTTGGCCACCTGCCCGCGCCAGCGATGGTCCAATGAGGACACCGGGTCATCGAAGACCAGAGCAGAGCGGTGCATCGCGGTGGCAAGCTCGGTCATGAAGGCGGCCAGCGCCACGCAGGTCTTTTCCCCTTCGCTCAGGATTTCGTGGACCTTGGCATCCGGCTTGGCGAAGAGGCGCACCTGATACTGCGGTGAGCCGTTCGACATAAGGCAGCCCATGGATGTCCGCATCGTCCAGGATGGAAAGAATCCAGTCGTCGGCAGCATCGATGCGATCCAGATTCCATTCGGCTCCGCAGACAGTTCCATCGCGTGTGCTCACAACGGTCAGCGAGCGACATTGGGAAAACGAGGCTGTCTTCAGGCCAAGGCCGAAGCGCCCAAGATCCTTCGGCGACCGATGCTGCCTGGGGTTGCCGGTCCCATGACGCATCGCATCGAGCAGCTCGTCTTCCGTCATCCCCCTGCCGTTGTCGAGGATGGGTGTACTGCTCAGTGCGGTTGCCCGCGAAGACGTAGTTGTCGGGAAACGTCTGGAGCCGTGCTGCTTCCCTGACCGTGAGACTTCTGCATTGGGAGGGGTCGTAGTGGATGTAGTAGTGCCCGTCCTTGGCAATGTGAGCCACCACCGTGGTGGACGGTTCGTTCCTGCACTGCACGCGGAACCGATCCTTGAACGGGATCGTTTCGGATTCCCGATCGACATGCACAGTGATGTGATCGGGAAGCAGCTTGGGAGGGAACACATCCAGCCGTGGGCAATATCCCCATAAATGAGCGAAGCTGGCCGAGAAAAGATAGCGAGCAAGATCGGATGCCATGTGCGCGCGCGCTTCATGCTGACAGACACCACCCAGGCTTCGGTCGTGAAGCCATTGCTGAAGCTCGGTCGGCTTCTTCGGCCTTCTGTAGCCTCGTGAAATGAAGGCGCCACCGGTCGTGGTGCTGGTTGCCGCAGCGGCAAAGGCACGCATTGTCCCGATCATGACGGACTCGTTTTCTGTCCTCCATCCCTTGACGTAAGAGGGGCCAGCCTGAACAGCCTTGCGCCATGCCTCCACTGAATCGCCACGCGACAGCTTGCTGCGGATTCGGGGAAGATCGTCAATGGCCTGTTTGACCGTGACAGGCCTCGCTACTGGTGCCAGCAACTGGTGTTGAGGCATGTCCAGCCCCTTTCTCACTCCGAGCAGAATCACGCGATGCCTGCTTTGCGGGATCCCATGGCGCTCAGAATGGATAAGGTAGTCGGTGGGTTCCAGCGAACTGCCGTCGCCCTTCTTGGTGAAGGATCGGATCTCATATTCGAGCCCCTCGGTCGGCATCGAAAGATCCGCAATGATCTTCTCGAACATTGGGTCGCCGGAGTGCTTCGAGGAAAGCAGACCCTTGACATTTTCCATCACGAAGATGGTGGGCTTGTGCACTTGGATGATTCTCAGGTATTCCCTGTAGAGGAAGTGCTTTTCATCCTTGTGAAAGTCCTTGTCGTTGGCGCGTCTGGAGCGCCCCGCCAGCGAATACGCCTGGCAGGGCGGGCCGCCGATCAGCACCCAGGTTTCCTGCCCCTTCAGTGCAGCGCGAATTTCCCTATCAATACTGGCTTCGTCGGACTTGCCAAGCTCTAGGCACCTCGCTTCGGCGGCAGCATGCTCGAAGGCGCTGGCCACGGCAGGGATCCTGCGGAAAGCGGCCTCATCGATCTCGCCTCGTATGTAGCTGTAGTAGTGCTTGACGTCCTTGGTGCCACGCAAACGCCTGAACACTGCCCTGAGCGTCAGCGTGCGATGTGCGACAGCATCCTTTTCAATGGAAAGGGCGATCTCGAAGAATGGCTGCCGTTTGTGGCCCTGCAGGGAAGCAAATCCTTCCCCGAGCCCTCCTGGGCCAGCAAAAAGATCAATTATGGGAACTGGCACGCCAGCAATCCTCCCCTTGGTTCTTTCCCGAATGTGATTCGGTTGCTGATTTGGTGCACGCTCACTCTGCCTCCGGCTTCTTCTTGCTGATGCTTTCGGCGATCCACCGATCCAGCTCCGAGCGGCGAAAGCGCCAGGTTCCCCCAAGCTTGAACGCCGGAATCTCGCCTTTCTGGGCAAGGCGATAGACCGTCCGTTTCCCGGCTTTGAGGTAGGCCGCGACCTCCTCAAGCGTGAGGATCTCGCTCTCGACTTCAGTCATCCGGAAACCATCCGATCTGGCCTTTCGTTGATTACGATTGCCAAGTTTAGCCAATTCTACCAAGCTGCGGTAGGTGCTGGCCAACTCCACAATCCCGGGAGCATTGGACGGTTGATCGCCAGCTCGCCCCGGAAATCCGGTCATGCCGTAGTTCCCATTCCCTGCGGCGCAAAGCGAGAGCGCGCCACAGCATCTGGCCATCCGCTTCAACGGGGAATGGCACGATGGGACAGACCAACCGCCGCGCATCCGCATGGCCTTCGCTGGCCGTGCTGTTGGCCGTGTTGCTCTCGGCCATGCAACCCGCCATCGCCGACGACACCCCGGAGCGTGAGCAGCTCGCCGCGCTCGCCCGCCAACTCGACCTGATCGACCGCCTCGCCGAGCACGCCGCCCATACCGCTCCGCAGGAACGCGCCCGCTACCACTTCGACTACGCCCGGCTGCGCGCGGACCTGAAGCGCGTTCGCGCCGGCCTGCAGGACTACCTCGTGCCCCAGCGTGCCCAGCCGCGCGATCCCGTCCCGCTGGTCGGCGATTACGTCCGCCGTGACCGCGCCGACGACGAGGACGAGGAGCCATCGCCATGACGCCCTCTGCCGATCAGGTCGCCGCCTTCCAGGCCAACGGCGGCTTTGCGCCTTCGGCCGTCTCTGCCGTGGTGCTGGGCTTCGTGTTCGCCGTGTTGCTGCTGTGGGGCGTGTGGGCCATGCGCACCGCCTACGTCGGCTGGGCCGAGCACCGCATCACCGAACGTCAGTTCCTCGCCGTCGTCGTGCGCTTCGTGGCGATGTACCTGGTGCTGACCTTCTTCCTCCTCTCCTGACCGTCACGAAAGGCCATACGCCATGAACACGCCACCGACACCCCATCGCATCCCGTCCCGCATCGCCGCTCCGCTGCTGCCGCTGGCGCTCGCGGGCCTGCCGCTGTCGGCCTTCGCGCAGGGCCTGCCGACCATGGAAGACCCATCGCGCGGCCAGGGCAGCGGCATCCTGCAGACCTTGCAGAACTACGGCTACGACATCGTGCTGCTGATCGCGCTGCTCGTGGTCGCCTCGATGTTCGTCGGTGTCTGCTAT
>JAKLLJ010000237.1 GCA_023150215.1 Thauera sp.
GTGAGCTCGACCGCGGCGCCGAGCAGGCTGGGGGCGCGGAAGGGCGCGCTGGGTGCCGGCAGCAGGATGGGACGGCGTTCGCTGTCCTCGGCAACGTGGAAGAAGCGCGCGCGGGGGGCGCCGCCGGCGCTCGTCGGGCGTGCGCTCAGGCGCACGGTGGCGCCACGTGCCGGACGATCGGCGGGGATGCGCAGCGCACCGGTGAGCGGATCGAAGCCGAGGGCCACCGGACGCTGCACCAGGCTGCAGCGCACCTGCAGGCGATTGCCCCAGCGCCCCGGGTTGCGCGCGGCAATGCGCGCCTGGCGGCGCGACGCGCCGCGCACTGCGCGCACGCCGGGCAGCAGCAGGCGGGTGGTGCGCACCTCGGCGTGATCCACGCAGCGCACGGCCAGGCAGCGCCGCCCGCCATTGGCGAAGAACAGGCGCACCGCGAGCGGTAGCGCGAGGCCGGGCAGGGCACGGCCGAACACGGCCTCGAACTGGCCGACGTCGTCGATCGCCACCGGGGTGTTCACCGGCCCGCGCTCGGCCAGGCCGATAAAGGCGGTGACGTCGAGGCGCACGTGCGCACGCGCGGCCTGCACCGGCCGCTCCTCGTACACGCCGGGCGGGAGCCCGGGGCGCCACAGGCTTCCCAGCAACGCGACGCTCATGGTTCGTGCCTCGATCCAGGGTCAGGCGACATGGACAGGTGCTCGGGTGTACTGCTCACTCGAACTCGAGGTCCTCGCACACCAGGGTCAGCTCTTCCATCGCCACGTCCGACGCGCCCTTGGCGGCGAGCGTTGGGCCGGTCCACTTGGAAGGCCGGGCGTTGATCAGCTTCCATTGCGCCACGGTCTGCGAGCGGTCCTCGCTCATCAGCTCGATCACCACGGTGGCGCGCGCTTCCATGTTGCCGCGACGCACCTGGTTCACCCAGTTCCACAGGTCGAGCGCAGCGATCAGGCCGCGCTTGAGAGTGACGTCGCCGGCCTTGTACATCAGCGGCACCTTGCGCGGACGGTTGAAGGCGTCGGTGCCGTCGCGGTAGTCGGCGTAGGTGATCTCGGTCGACAGCCCCGACACGTCGGAGAAGCCGCCGCGGAACTCGCCGCCGCTGGCCGGGTTGATGGTGACCTTGAAGTTGAATGGGCCGTAGGGGTCTTCACGCAGGATGGCCATCGCAGATCTCCTGAAAGGCGGTGTTTGTCGGCGCCGGGGCGCAGCGTCAAATGATCGAGGCGTCGGCCGTCCATTGGCCGATGCGGAAGACCACGAACTCGGCCGGCTTGGTCGGCGCGACGCCGATCAGGCACACCATGCGCCCGTTGTCGAGATCGGACTGGCTCATCGTGCTGCGGTCGCAGCGCACGAAGTAGGCATCCTCGGGGCGGGTGCCGAGCAGCGCCCCGGTGCGCCAGACGTCGTACAGGAAGCCTTCGATGGTGAGCCGGATCTTGAGCCAGAGCTCCTCGTTGTTGGGCTCGAACACCGCCCACTGCGTGCTGCGGTCGATCGAATGCTCGAGATAGATGAACAGCCGGCGCACGTTGATGTAGGTCCACTCGGGGTCGGAACTGATCGTGCGCGCACCCCACACGCGCAAGCCGCGGCCCTCGAAGAAGCGCAGGCAGTTGATGCCCTCGGGGTTGAGCACGTCCTGCTCGCCCTTGTTGACGTTGCGCGAGAAGCGCAGCACGCCGCGCACGGTCTCGTTGGCGGGTGCCTTGTGCACGCCGCGCTCGATGTCGCTGCGCGCGTAGATGCCGGCCATCGCGCCCTCGGGCGAATACAGCACCGTCTCGCGCGCGCTGCCGGGCAGGCTCGCGACCAGCCAGGGGTAGTAGAGCGCGGCGTACTTCGAGTCGTGCTGGCCGCGGATCTCGCGGATGGTGGCGGTGTCGGCTTCGCGCGGGCCGGCGAGGATGGCAAAGCGGTAGCGCAGGTTCTCGCAGTGGCTGACCAGCGCATCGCGCACGGCCTGGTCCGCTGGCGCGCCGAGCGCGGCTGCGCCGGGTGCGGCGACGATCGCGATGTCCTCGATCTCGGCGAGCGCCGGCAGTCCGGTGGCGCTCGCGGCGCTGCCGCTGCCGGCGTACTGCGCATCGAGCGCGAGCACGCCGTCGCTGCCGTTGGCGAGCGTGATCGGCGAGGCCGCGACCAGCCCGACCAGGAGGTCGCGGGCGAAGCTGGTGCGCTCGGCGGCAAGTGCGGGCAGGGCCGCCACCGCGTCGAAGAAGATGCGCTGGCTGCGGTCCGCGGGCGGCTCGATGCCGGCAGCCGGATTCTCGTGGCGCAGGATGCGACCGATGAACTGGTCGGCGTCGGGGTGCGGCGACAGGCGCTGCACGTGCTCGATGCGGCTGCCGGTGGAGCTGTCGAGGTTGGGGCCGATGTCGAGGTCGAGGGTGATCTTTTGCACCGCGGCGAGTCCGGCGGCGTTGAGGTCCAGGTTGCCGGCAGCGTTGGTGAGCTGCGGACTGCCGGCGGCGTCGAAACTCACCGCATACAGATTGGCCGCGGTGACCGCATCGGCGCCGGCGGCGGTGACGTGGGCGTTCTTGAGGGCGCCGGCCTCGACCATGTCGCCCAGGCGCAGGCCGGTCACACGGCGCGCGCCGGCAGGGCCGGTGAGCAGGTTGCCGCTGCGCGTGGCGGTGACGGTGACGCGCACGTTGCCAGCACGCCCCGGGAAGCGCGCGCGCAGGAAGCGGTCGCTGCCGAACACCGCGATTGCCGGGCTGACCGCCCGGCTGGCCTCGACCGAGCTTGCGGCGGCGGGGGCGAACACGCGCGCCACATAGACGCGCTTGCCGCCGTTCTCGAAGAACAGCCGTACCGCGTGGGCGAGGTGGTTGGTCGCGGGCACGCCGGCGAGCAGGAGGTCTTCGCCGTCGCCGAACAGGCGCTGGAACTCCTCGTAGCCGGTTACCAGCGCAGGCAGGCCGGCGGTGGGGCCGAAGCGGGCCTGGCCGACGAAGCCGGCGGTGGAGGTGGCCACGCCCTCGATGGACTTGGCGCGAAAGCTGGTTTCTTCGACGTATACGCCCGGGGCGAGATATTCAGGCATTTCGAGCCTCCATCGTGATCAGGGTGACAACTCGATGTCGAGCCGGACGCGCGCGCCCGCACCGACCATCGCGTGCGGGTTGTGGCCGTCGACCGGCGGATAGGCCACCCCGGCGGCGTCGCGGAGCTGGAAGTTCCGCACCATGAAGCGGGCGGCGCGCTCGGCTGCCGACAGGGTGAACACGTTCGCCGGCAGGGCGGCGAGAAAACCATCGCGCGCCAGACGCGCGGCCAGCGCCGGGCGCGGAGCTGAGACCGCGAGCGCGCGCTCGAACTGGCGCTGCGGTGGCGTCTGGCTGCGATCGAGTGTCTCGCCGGGCAGCACCAGCAGGTAGCTGCCATCGGCGCCGCTCAGCGTGCTGACGCGGTCGGCGAGGCCGCTGCGCGCCGTATCGATCTCCAGCAGTGCGCCCGCGACCGGGTGCCCGCCGTCGCGGACCACGCCCCACAACGCGCTCAGGCCGGGCGCCAGCGCCATCGCCGGTGCCGGGCGCAGGGCCGCCGTGGGATAGGCGGGCGCGGGCACGGCCAACGGTGCGCTGCCGCCCTCCAGGGCGCGGCGCAGCGCCGAGCGGTCGGGCACGACGGCGCTGATCGCCTGCGCCTGCCAGCGCCCTGCGGGATCCTCGATCTCGATCCGTGCCTCGCCCGGCGGGACGCCGAGAAAGCCGTAGAGGCCGGTGGATGCATGCCACAAAGGCCGCTCCTGGTGTCCCGCCACGCGCAGCCTGAGGCCCGGAATCGACTCGAGCGCGGGGGCTCGGCCTTCGCTCAGGTAGCGGCGCGCGCGCACTGCAAGCACCCCGACCGCCGTGATGCGGTCGGGCGAATGTCGTGCCGCCCACTCGAGCAGGGTATCGGTGAGTGCCATCAGGGCACCTGAGGGCTGAACACCAGCGTGCGCGACTCGGCGAGCGCGGGGTCGGGGCGCTCGCGTGCAGCCAGCCGGGCGGTTCGCACGACGTAAGGGATGGAGAGCTGGTAGGGCGGCTCGAGACTGTCCCACAGGCGCAGCATGTCCTCGGTGCTCAGGTGGTTCAGCGCCACGCGCAGGCCATCGTCCGCTTCCCAGGGGTAGGCTGGGTCGAGCAGCGGCCCGGAGAGCAGCGCATGGCGATCGAGAATGTCCATGCAGCGCGCGAGCATGACTTGTTCTCCTTCGGCGTTCTGTGCGCCCCACACGGTCAGCAGGTAGTGCAGTTCGAGGCCGAGCGCGGCCCGTCGTGGCGATTCGGGCGCCAGCCGGGGCAACTCGATGTTGCGCCGGGTCTCGTCGACCTCCACCCGGTACAGGAAAAGGGCGATGCGGTTGGTGATCGTGCCGGTGAAGTGACGCGTCGAGAACAGGGCCACCTCGTAGCCGTCGAGGCCTCCGCTGGCGGCGAGCTGGTCCTCGATCAGCCTGCGCAGGGTGGCGCTCGCACCGGCGATGAACATGTCCGATTCTCCCCGTGTGCCGCCTGCCGAGGCAGGTCGGCCGACGCACCCCCTGGCATACGCCTCCCGCCTATGCAGGTGGAAAGCGCATCTCTGTCGTTCAATCTAGACCAGTCCGGGGAAAGGTCTACCCAAAATGGGGTGAACGCCGGGGGTGTGGTTCGAGCGTGTGCACGCGCTGCAGCAGCGCTTCGTGTGTCGGCAGGCGGCGCTGCTGGCACGAAGCCATCGCCAGCAGTGCGCCGGTGATCGCGTCGATCTCGGTGCGGCGGCCGGCGAGCACGTCCTGCAACATGCTGGCGCGGTTGGTGGCGGTCGCCTGCGCCACCGCGTGCACGCGCGCGAGCGCTGCGTCCGCGTCGAGCGCGAGGCCTTCCGCGCGCAAGACCGGCCAGGCCTCGCGCACCAGGGCGTCGAGCTGCGCGCGCAACGGTGGCTCGAGGAGGGCGCCGTTGGGCACCCGATGCAGTGCGGCGAGCGGGTTGATCGCCACGTTCACCAGCAGCTTGGCGAGCCGTGCGGCGTCGATCTCGGCTTCGACGCGCGTGTTCAGGCCGGCGGCGGCGAGCATCGCCGCGACCGCCTCGAAGCCGGGCGGGACGAGCGTTTCGCCCGCGCCCGAGGGATGCACGCCGGCCTCGTCGCGGAACGCACCCTCGGTGGTGATGCCCTGGTCGACCCGGGTCGCGCTGCAGTGCGCGCGCAGGGTGTCCACGGTCAGCCCGTTCTGCAGTGACAGCACGCCGCGTGGCTGCATGCGCATGGCGGTGCACGCTGCGGCTGCGGTGTCGGCGGCCTTCACGAGCACGATCACCCAGTCTGCCGCCGGCGCCGCCGCCGCGGGATGAGCGTCTGCGAAAAAGCTCGCCTCGCC
>JAKLLJ010000238.1 GCA_023150215.1 Thauera sp.
GTCCTAACTCACCCAGTTCGCCGGCGAGGTGGTGGCGCCGCGCAAGGACGCGGTGCGCATCCGCCAGTTCGAATTCATCAGCCTGGCCGAGAACCGCATCCTGCTGATCATCGTCACCACCGGCGGTGACGTGCAGAACCGCCTGCTGCTCACCCGTCGAAGCTACACGCCTGCCGAACTCAACGGCGCCGCTTCCTACCTCAACGAACATCTCGCCGGTCTCTCCTTCGAGGAGATTCGCCGCCGGCTCGGCGACGAGCTGCGCCAGCTGCGCAGCGACATGACCGAGCTGATGACCGCCACGGTCGACGCCGGCACCGAGGCGGCCGAGGACGACGCCACCAGCTACGTCATCTCGGGCGAGACCAACCTGCTCGACATCGACGACCTGTCCTCGAACATGTCGCGGCTGCGCGAACTGTTCAAGCTCTTCGAGCAGCGCACCAGCCTGATCCAGCTCCTCGACCTGTCGAACCGCGCCGAGGGCGTGCAGATCTACATCGGCGGCGAGTCGGGTCTCGCGCCGCTTGACGGCTGCAGCGTGATCACCGCGCCCTATGAGGTGGACGGCCAGGTCGTCGGCTCGCTCGGCGTCATCGGCCCCACCCGCATGGCCTACGACCGCGTCATTCCGATCGTCGACATCACCGCCCGGCTGCTGTCGAACGCCCTTTCCTCCCGGCACTGAAAGCAGCGCCGGGAGCCCCCTACGGCCCCTGCAACAAGGATCCCGATGTCCCGCTACCGGACCGAACCCGTCTTCCGCCACGACAGCGCCGCCCGCACCGGCGTGTTGCTGGTCAACCTAGGCACCCCTGCCGCCCCCACTGCCGCCGCGCTGCGCCCCTATCTCAAGCAGTTCCTGTCCGACCCGCGCGTGGTCGAGATCCCGCGTGCGGTGTGGTGGCTGATCCTCAACGGCATCATCCTCAACACGCGCCCCAAGGCCTCGGCAAAAAAATACGCCAGCATCTGGACCGACGAGGGCTCGCCGCTGATGGTGCACACCATGCGCCAGAGCAAGCTGCTTGCCGGTTACCTGGCCAAGGCCGGCCACGACGACCTCGACGTCGATTTCGCGATGCGCTACGGAGCGCCCTCGATCGAAGACACCCTGGACGCGATGCGCGCGCGCGGCTGCACCCGCATCCTGGTGGTGCCGATGTATCCGCAGTATTCCGCCAGCACCACCGCGACCGTCAGCGACGAGGTCGGGCGCTGTCTCGCGCGCTGGCGCAACCAGCCCGAGATGCGCTTCGTGCGCGACTTCAACGACCATCCCGGCTACATCGCCGCGCTCGTGCGCAGCGTGCGCGAACACTGGCAGGTCCACGGCGAACCGGAGCGGCTGCTGCTCAGCTTTCATGGCGTGCCGCGGCGCTCGCTCGAGCTCGGCGACCCCTATCATTGCGAATGCCACAAGACCGGCCGCCTGGTGGCGGAGGGCCTGGGCGTGGCGCGCGAACGCGTACTGGTCACCTTCCAGTCACGCTTCGGCAAGGCGGAGTGGCTCAAGCCCTATACCCAGCCCACACTCGAACACCTCGCCGCGCAGGGCGTGCGCAGGGTCGACGTGATGTGCCCCGGTTTCGTCGCCGACTGTCTGGAAACGCTGGAGGAGATCGCGCTCGAGTGCAAGGAGGCCTTTCTGGAAAAAGGCGGCCAGAGCTTCCACTACATTCCCTGCCTGAACGAGCGCCACGACTGGATCGAGGGACTCACCTCGCTGATCCACAGCCACCTCGGCAACTGGCTGGAGATAACGCCGCCCGACGCGAGCGCGCGTCTGGCCACGCTCGAGCGCGCCCGCACGCTCGGCGCAGGGCAGTAAGCCGCGCCGGCGCACGCTCGGGCAACGGTCTTGCGCGCGCGCCAGCGCGCTCAATAGTCGGCGATCTGCAGGTCTGGGCTCAGCGGCGCCGAGCGCAAGGCGCGCACGGCCGCCGGCGCATGCGCTGCGCCCTGGCGCGCGACCACGGCGAAGCGTCGCACCGCCACGGTGCCGAGCTGACGGCGGAAGCGCTCGAGCACTTCCTCGCTGGCGAGCGCGAGCGCTGCCGGATTGACCTCGAGGTAGCTCAGCTCGTCGAGCGACACCACGCTGAACAGCTGTCGGTGCTCGAGCGCGTCGAGCCAGGCGCTCTCGCCGAAAACCTCGCCGGGACCGGCATCCATCACCCGGCGACCGTCGACGGACAGCTCGACCTTGCCCTCCATGACGATGCCGAAGCGCTGGTCGATCTCGCCCTCACGGATCAAACCGAGGTCGCTGCCCACCTTCCGCCAGGCACAGATCCGCATCACCTCCCACAGGTCGACGTCCTCGAACTCGGTGAAGAAGGCGAGCTTGCGCAAGCGTGCGAAGCGCGCCGCGTCGTGATGCACCTGCCCCTCGTCGAGGATCTGGTAGCGCACCGCGGCCAGATCCTTGGCGAACTCCGCACCGTTTCGATAGCGCGAATAAAGATCCTTCTCGAGCGCCTTGCGAATCACCGCATCCATCTGCTCGGGGACCTCGGGATTGAGCTGCGACACCGACGGCGGGTCGGCGTTGATGATTTTGTAGACGAGCTGCGCCGGATTGTTGGCGCGAAAGGGCAAGCGACCAGCGAGCATGTGGAAGAGCAGCACGCCGAGCGAGTAGAGGTCGGTCTTCTGGTTGAGCGGGTAGCCCTTGATCTGCTCCGGACTCATGTAGGCGGGCGAACCCACGCCCATGATGAAGGTCGAGTCGGTATCGAGCTTCTTGTTGATGTTGAGCGCCAGCCCGAAGTCGGTGATCTTCACGTTGTCCTGGTCGTCGACCAGAATGTTCGCCGGCTTGATGTCGCGATGCACGATGCCCTGGCGGTAGGCATGATCGAGCGCCATGCAACACTTGAACACGATCCCGATCGTGCGATGGATGGGCAGCAAGTTCTGGAAGCTGCAGTAGCGCTCGAGAGAGCCACCCGAAAAATACTCCATCACCACGTAGGCCTGCTCGGGCTCGATCGAAGCGTCGTGAATGCGGATGATGTTGGGGTGATCGAGACGGCCCGACACCACGCGCTCGGCCTTCAGCAGCTTGATCAGGCGACGGTTCCACTTCGCCTCGTCGCGCGACTTGTCGTCGAAGCGGACGTGCTTGAGCGCCACCGGCTCGGCGTAGTCGGGGCTTTCGGCAAGATAGACCACGGCCGTGGCACCACGGCCGATCTCCTTGATGATCCTGTATTTGCCGATGCGTTCGGGAGTCCGGTTCATGCTGTCGAGCGATGCGCGATTCCTGCGCGGCTGGCAGGCGTGATGCCGCGATTGTTGCATGAACCGCACCCATGCGTGAGCCCCGTCGGTGTGCTTGCTTGCGCAAAGTCGGCGTGGCAGCGTTGTCCGCCGCCGGCATCGCATGCTTGAATGGCAGCCCCTTGTCCTCGAACCTCGCGTGGAGCCCCCTTGAACGAGTCCGTTGACCTGCTGATCAACGCGCGCTGGACCGTGCCTGTCCAGCCGTCCGGCATCGTCTTCGACGAGCACGCCGTGGCGGTGCGCGCCGGACGCATCGTTGCCGTGCTGCCGCAGGCCGAAGCCCGCGCCCGATTCGCCGCCGTGCGCACGGTCGAGCTGCCACGGCACTTGCTGATCCCCGGCCTGGTTAACCTGCATACCCACGCAGCGATGAGCCTGTTGCGCGGCATCGCCGACGACCTGCCGCTGATGCGCTGGCTGCAGGAAGCGATCTGGCCCGCCGAAAGCCGCCATGTCGACGCCACCTTCGTGCGGGACGGCACCCGGCTGGCCGCGGCCGAAATGATCCGCGGCGGGATCACCACCTGCAACGACATGTATTTCCATCCCGAAGCCGCCGCCGAGGCCTTTGCCGAGGTCGGCATGCGGGCGGTGGTGGGCGCGGTGATGCTGGAGTTTCCGACCCCGTATGCGAGCGACGCCGCGGACTACCTGCGCAAGGGCCTCGCCGCGCGCGACCGCTGGCAGGGCCATCCCCTGATCGGTTTCTCGATCGCGCCCCACGCGCCCTACACGGTTGCCGACGCGAGCTTCATCCATGCGCGCGCGATCGCCGACGAGCTCGGGCTGCCGATCCACATTCATGTCCACGAGACTGCGCACGAAGTCGCCGACGCCCTCGCAGCCCATGGCTGCCGGCCGCTCGCCCGCCTCGCACGGCTCGGTCTGCTCGGGCGCAACTTCATCGGCGTGCACGCCGTGCATCTCGACGAAGCCGACATCGAACTACTTGCCCGCCACGGCTGCAGCGTCGCCCACTGCCCAAGCTCGAACATGAAGCTGGCGAGCGGGATCGCACCGGTGCCACGCCTGCTCGCGGCCGGCGTGCCGGTCGGCCTCGGCAGCGACGGCGCGGCGAGCAACAACCGCCTCGACCTGATCCAGGAGATGCGCCACGCTGCGCTCCTCGCCAAGGTCGGCAGCCTGGACGCGACCGTCGTGCCGGCCCACACTGCCCTGCGCATGGCCACGCTAGACGGCGCCCGCGCGCTCGGCATGGACGACCGGATCGGTTCGATCGAGACTGGCAAATTCGCCGACCTTTGCGCGATCGATCTCGCGCCCATTGCCTGCCAGCCCTGTTTCGATCCGGTGTCGCATCTCGTGTACGTGTGCGGTCGCGAGAATGTGTCGCACGTCTGGATCGGCGGCGAAACCCGCGTGGACAAAGGCATCTCGCTGTTGCATATTAACGACACCGAATTGCTGCGGATCGTGTCGATGTGGCAAACTAAGCTCGGTAATTGAACTGGATATAGTGGTACAAACCGACGCGAAGACGGCAGATTTGTTGCTCTTCATTTCGTTTAGTGGCAGTTCCGGCGACTCGCCCTTCAAAGAGGAAACCATGACCAAACAAACCAAGAAGCAGATGCTCATGCTGGCCGCCATCGCCTCGATCGGCCTGTCCGCCCCGAGCGCTTTCGCTCAAGTCAACGACGTCGTCGTCGCCGGCAAGGGTGAAATTCCCTACGTGATCGACGCTCGCAACGTCGTCGCCCGCAGCGGTGCCGGTCTGTGCTGGCGCACGGGTTACTGGAGCCCTGCCGCCGCGTCGACCGCGCTGGCAGGTAACCTGCCCGTCGGTTGCGCCTGCGACAAGGACATCGTCCCGGCCGACAAGTGCACCGTGAAGACTGCCGCTCAGGCCGCTCCGAAGCCCACCGCCGACAAGGTCAAGCTCTCGGCCGACGCCCTGTTCGACTTCGACAAGGCCGTGCTGAAGACTGAAGGCAAGGCCAAGCTCGACCAACTGGCCGCTCAAGCCAAGTCGCTCAAGCTCGAAGTCATCCTCGCCGTCGGCCACACCGACCGCCTGGGTTCCAACACCTACAACCAGC
>JAKLLJ010000239.1 GCA_023150215.1 Thauera sp.
AGCTCGAGCTCTTCATCGTAGCTGTCCAACAGCTCGCGTTCGATCCGGCGATGGAGATCGCCGACATCCTGATTGTTCATGATTCACCGATAGGGCGTCAGCGGACGAGCCCGCCACCGCTCATCGTCTTACAGATTCATGACCGTACCGTGACATCACCGGCGCGCGCCCGACTTCCAGCTCGTGATGCAGCACTCCTTCAGGTATTTCAAGGCCCGCACCATCCCGCTGTCGTCGCCGGCAGGGTCGGCGAGCCGGAGCTCGGCCTCGGCCAGCAGGTCGTCCTGCCACATCTGCAGCAGTCCTTCCTGCTTGCCGAGCGGCGCGCAGGTCTCGATGAAGCGAACGACGGCGGCCGAATCGAACCCCTTGGCGCGGACCGCGCCGATCAGCGCCTTGGCCTCCCGCAGCAGCAGGGAGCGCCTGGGCGGCAGGCCGGCGGCAAGGCTCAGGAACACCGTGGCCAGCGTATCCGGGTCGCTGCGTCCACCGGTGACGCGGGTCCATTCGGCGGCGACGATCTCCTCGTAGTGGGCAAGGTCCTCATCGACGCTCTCGTCGATGAAGTAGGTCCCCGCTCCCGCCCCGGCGATCAGCTCCTCGGCCGTCCATTGCTTCGATTTCAGCAGCGGCAGCAGACGCACGCGGAAGTCCTCCGCGACCGCTTCACCGATCCGCTGGTAGTCGGGCGGCGCATCGCGCATCAGCCGCTGCCACCGCTCGGGCTGCGGCTTGAACGACCTCTTGCGCAGCGCGGCAATCAGCCGGGCCATGACCGACCGCGTCGGCAGGCGCACGGGGTCGAGTCCCGCATGGCAGACCAGGACGGCCGAACGGATCACTTCTTCGGCTGACGAGAAGGACAGCTCGGATGCGTCGGTGGCGAGTTTTTTTCCGAGCCAGAAGGCGAAGGCGACGCGAAGCTGGTTTTCGACGCGCAGCGCCCGATGCGCCCGATAGGCCGTGGCGGTCAGCGGGCTGGAGAAACTGTACTCGTCGAGAAACTGGCGCTGCCCCTCCGCCGTGGGCGACTCCCTGATCAACAAGGTGGTTTCGGGCATCGCATGCAGCTGCTTGAGCAGCTCGGACCCACCGCGCGAGTGCGACAGCAAGCTGTTGTCACGCAGGGACGTGGCCGCAGCGTGCAGGTCGCCACCGAACCGGTCCTCGAGGTAAAGGCTCGCCAGGTTGGCAAAGCGCACCAACGCGGTTTCCAGGTTGGCGCGCAGGTACGCGGTGCCGAAATGGTTGGCGATCTGCACCAGGGCCTTGGCGCCCTCCTGCTGCATGCGGGCGCGGTGGGCGGGGTCGAGAAGGCCGACCCGGAAACCGTGCGCCAGGGCCCGCTCCAGATAGGAGCGCGCATCCAGGGTCGCGACCGCGCTTGCGCTCGCCGCCATCAGAGCGCGGATTCCTCGTCTTCGCTGGCCTCGGCGTGCGCCTGCGCCGGCCGCGCAGCGGCGCCGAGCACGGCGTTGAACGCCTCGACCTCGGCCTCGTCGTCGCGGTCGAAGGTACGCAGCAGATCCTCGAACACTTGACTCGCTTCGTAGCGCAGCACCCAGGCCGTCTCCATCCAGTCGCGATCGGCAATCTCCACGCGCTTGACCTTCGGTGCGGCATCGGGATCGAAGCCCTCGGGCGCGTACGCATCTTCACGTTCGCTCATGTCCTTCGCCTCGTCCTCCGGGTCGGGCCGCTCGAACACGCCACCGTAGGCGCCATCGCGGAAATTGCCCGTGATGGCGAACTCGCGGATCTCGTCGCGGTGTTCGCTGAAGTAGTTCACCAGCACACGCAGGCCGCCGGCTTCGGCGCCCAAGGCATCGAGAAACTCGGCGGCCTCCTCGGGGTCGCGGTACAGGATCGCGTTCATCATCCCGCGCAGGCGATCATGGGATGGCTCCCCATAGCGCGCGTCGAGAACGGCCGCCCGGGCGAACTGCTCCGGCGTGACCAGGAGATTGATCGCGGACTCCCTGGAAGCGTCGAACTCACGCATGATGGCCAGCAGGTCCTTGGGCGGGACCTCGTCGAGAATCGTGACCAAGGCCTGGTCTCCCTCATGCTCGGCGATGGCCATCAGGGTGCGCTCGGCACCCGCGAGATCGCCCGCATTGACGAGCGCTGAGGTTTTGATGACTGCGGGGTGGGTCAATTCTTGCTCCTTCAAATCAGGCATCGAGCGCGTCAAAGCCCTGCTCGGTCATCCAGCCGCTGCCGGATTCAGCCAGGTCACGATCGTCACCGTCGTCATCGCCATCGTCGTCGTCGGCACGACGCGGACGCGGCGTGGCGTCGGTCGCAGGCGCCGCGGCCGCGCCACTGCGCCCGGCTTCATGGAGGCGCAGGTACTCCAGTACGGCCGCCACCACCAGGAAAGTGTCACCGCCAGGTTCGGCGCGCACACGATCGACGATGGGCTGCGCCCAAGCGGCCACCGTGACGCTCGCCTCGAGCGCACCCCACCCCGGAAAATCGCCGTCATCCGGCTCGCTGCCCACCACCGCGTCCATGTCGGCCGGCGCGGCGAAGGAGAAAGCCTCGAACAAGACGGGCGCGACCATTTCGGGCGCGAAGTCCATCATCGGAAGCAGTTCCGACAGTTGTTCGCGCTTCGTTTGCAAGCGCTTGGCGAGAACGTTCTTTCCGTCGCTGTCGCTCAAGAGGTCGTCCATCTCGGCCTCGTACATCGAGGCCAGGCCATGAAAAAACTCAGACTTTTGCATCACGCTGCACCTGCTCCAGAAAATCCCCAAAAATCCCCCTCGCTGTCTCGAGCGGATCGGCAAGCAGGCTTCGTCGGCGGTTGTCGTCGTATTCGGTACGGCGAGCGGTGTCGGACAGCACCTCGTAGGCTTCCTGAACCTCACGGAAGCGCGCCGCCGCATCAGGGGAGGGGTTACGGTCGGGATGGTAGTGCGCGGCCTTCTTTCGATACGCCGTCTTGATGACATCGGCGCTGGCGTCGGGCGCAACACCGAGCAGCGCATAGTAATCCCGCATGAAATCTCCAAATTAGCGCGTGCCGCCTGGGCGCGGATGTGGCCGCCATTTTAGCCCACGGCGTTCGGCCAGGACTGCAGCCGACAGCGCTCACAGTCATCCCACGGGAGGCAGTCGCATACCCGGGGCACGTCCACGAAGCGGCTGCCGACCTGCAGCTTTGCCTCGGCCGTGACCTTCGACGCGGCGCTGCGCCGTGGGGCAGGCGCGGTCGCCGCCAGCGCAGGATCATGCGGCGTCGGCTGCCAGCGCGAGAACAAGGCGGGGTCGAGGCTGCCCTCGATGTACCAGAGCTTGCGCACCCCATCCCAGCGCGCACCCAGCTTCTTGGCCTGATCTTTCTCGGCAAACGGGACCTTGAGGTTATGGCGCATGGCGGCATCGGCATCGTCGTGGCGGGGACGCATTATAGACAGCGCGGCTGATGTGCCTGCTGGCGTTTGGCGATGAGTCGAGGGTGAGGACTGGTAGCATCCGGGCTACACGCAACCGGCCTGGCCCGATACCCCATGACCCTTCAAGCCCGCCCGATGCCGCCCGCGGACAGCCGGGGAACGCGCGCCGCGCTGATCTTCGCACTGACCGCCGAGCGCCTGTCGATCCACTACGAGCACGGCCAGTGGCTCACCGAGGCCCAGGGCGCGAGCTTCATCGCCGACTGGCTGCGGCGCAGCGAGCGCAGCCTGCCGCTGGCCGATCGCCGCCAGCTGTCCGCGCTCAGCGACGGGCTCGCCCGCCAGATCGCCGGCTCGCTGTCACGGGAAGCGGGCCTCTACACCACGCACGAGATGATGGAGGCACTCGACCCGAACCACGACTCGGACCTGGCGCGCTCGATGATGGACGAGTGCGCGCGGCTGCTGGACACCGACTGAGCCGCGACCGCCAACGGCACGGTGACGGTTCGCGCAACCAGCATCGACGCCCTGGAGATCGGGCCATTTCGCTTCACCGGCGCGCCGGCGCACCTGAACCCCGGAATGCGCGATGAGGTGGCGGTCGAATGCCCAGTGCATGTCGGGCGTCAGCGCCAAGCCATTGCGCGGATCGTCGTCACCCGCTTCGCTGAAGGGATGAATGTGCGCCGCCTCGACCATCGCAGCCCCGTCCGGCAGCACGAGCCGTAGACCGGTCGCCGCGCAGCGGAAGTCGTAGATCTCGGTCACGACGCGCCGGAACGCCGTCGTGGATTCGCCAACGCCTGTCCAGCGCCAGCGAAGCGCAGCTCGAACGGTCGTCCGAAGCGGTACTCGACGCCGCGAGCCTCACCGCAATCTTCGGCGACCCGCCCACACACCGCTTCATGTAGGAGCGCCGGCAGGCGCGAACCGTGCGGTTCCGCCGCACGGCTGCGTCGGCGCTGGCGGTTGCTGCGCCGCTGCATTCGCGGCTGCCGCCGCTCCTACATGAACCCGCGCGGTCTTGCAGGAGCGGGAGCGCGGGTTTCGGAGCCCCAAGCTGCCCACCAGCCGCATTACGCACGAGAAACCCAGCCTGGCCACCCTGCGCACGACAAGCTTGCCATCCACCAATCGCCAACACCGCGAGGACCATACTTCAGCGCCACTTGAATGAAGGAAGGAATGATGAGACTCGCGGGCGATCGACTCGAGCTGTGCGCTGAAGAACGGGAGCTGCTTGCGATCGCGTGCGCAGATCAAGCGGAACCGGTGTGCGCCATCGAGCCCTTCGTCGAGTGGCTACTGGCCCCCATGTCCGAGCATCTTCCCGCGCTGAGGCACGGGGCCCGCATGAGCCTGCGTGCGCGCTTCTGCGAAGCCTTTGCCGATCCTGACGCGGCGCGCGACGGCAAGGGCATCACCTGGGTGGTCACGCGCCATCCGGGCGCGTTGGTCTGGCTTCACATCCAGGGCCTGCGTCCGCACCGGGTCGTGGCACACCTGCACCCGCAAGAACCCGCCCGTGGCGATGTGGTGGCAGGCGTGCTGTCGCTGTCGCTCGCCGCCGTGCTGCATGCCCGCGGGGTGCGCTGCATCCATCTCGCCGTCGATCCGAGCGCACTGGACCGCGGCCGTGAACTCACGCCTGCGCGCATGCGCGAGTGCGGGGCACGGCTCGAGGCGCTCGACACGATCAGCTTGTCTGCGGTCTCAGCGTGCTGAGTGCCGAACTCATCGCGCTTGACGGTATAAGGATGCAATCATCAATCAGCGAGGACCACTTCAAATGAATAACCAAGACCCCGCCTCCTACCCCCGCCGCATCCTGCTTGCCGTGACCGGCCTGTCACCGCAGATCGTCACCGAGACGCTCCACGCCCTCGCA
>JAKLLJ010000023.1 GCA_023150215.1 Thauera sp.
CCAGCGTCACCATGATGAAATAGATGCCCTTGGTGCGCAGCACGAACAGCCCGACGAAAAAGGCCGCCGCCGCTGCCGCCAGCACCGAGGCCGCCAGCACCAGCCAGAGGTTGGCCGCCTCGTACTCGGGGGCGACCAGCGCCACCGTGTACGCGGCAATGCCGAAGTAGGCGGCATGGCCCAGGCTCACCAGCCCGGTGAAGCCCACCAGCAGCGCGAGACTCATCGCGAAGATCGCCATCACCAGGATCTTCGCCACCAGCTCGACGTAGAAGCTCGAGCCGACGGCTGGAAACAGCACCAGCGCAGCCAGCACGGCGAGCTTGAACAACAGGACGACAGTGGAATTCATGGTGCCTCACCCTTTCCTGAAGATGCCTTCGGGGCGCCACAGCAGCACGACCGCCATCAGCAGATAGACCGTCAGTCCCGCCAGCTCGGGCAGCAGCACCTTGCCGAAGGTATCGGCGAAGCCGACCAGCAGCGCGGCGACCAGCGCCCCCCACACCGAGCCGATGCCGCCGATCACCACGATCACGAAGGAGATGATCAGCACGCTGCCGCCCATCCCCGGATACACCGACGAGATCGGCGCGGCGAGCATGCCGGCGAGCGCGGCGAGCGCGACGCCGAGGGCGAACACAGTGCGATAGAGCATGTCGATGTTCACCCCGAGCGACTGCACCATCTCGCGGTTGAATGAGCCCGCCCGGATCATCATGCCCAGCCGGGTGCGCTGCATCAGCCACCACAGCCCGATCGCGAGCGCAACGCAGACGACCGAGATCACCAGCCGGTAGACCGGGTAGGACAGCGTGTCCGACAGCGGGATCGACGCCGAGAACAGCGCCGGAATCGCCACGCCGTGCACGTCGTCGCCCACGGTGAGGCTGCGCACTTCCTCGAAGATCAGGATCAGCCCGTAGGTGAGCAGCACCTGCTGCAGGTGATCACGCTTGTACAGATGCACGAACAGCAGCTTTTCGAGCAATGCGCCGAAGCCGAATGCGAGCGGGATGCCGAGCACGATCGCCAGCATCAGGTTGCCGGTCAGGCTGCTGAGCGCGAAGGCGAGGTAGGCGCCGAGCATGTAGAAGCTGCCGTGCGCCAGGTTGATGATGCCCATGATGCCGAACACCAGGGTCAGGCCGCTCGCCACCAGGAAGAGCAGCAGCCCGTACTGGAGCGCGTTCAGGATCTGGATCAGGAACGAGGTGAAATCCATGGTTGAACCCTTCCCTCCCGGGCATGCACGGCACGCCGGGATATGGTGGACAGACGGGTAAACTGGGGCCGCAGCGCAGGGCGGCCGGGCTCACGCCCGCCACCCGCGTGCCAGGATCACTTCATCATCTTGCAGCCGCGCGCCGGGTCGGCAAGCTTGGGTGCAGCGATGCCGACGACCTTGTTCTGGCTACCCTCGGCCTTGCGCAGGTAGATGTCCTGCACCGGGTTGTTGGCCTTGGACAGCGTGAATGCGCCGCGCGGGCTGTCGATGGTGGCGGCGCTCATTGCCTTCATCACCGCGTCCTTGTCGAAGGCGCCGGCCGGCGCCCCGGCAAGGCCAGCGGCCAGCAGTTGCGCAGCGTCGTAGCCCTGCACCGCGTAGACGTCGGGCTGCGCCTTGTAGGCGGTGGCGTAGCCGCTGCGGAAAGTTTTTTCCTTCGCGTTGTCCAGGCCGTCGGCGTAGTGCAGCGTGGTCATCACCCCCTCGCCGGCGCCCCCCATGGCATCGAGCGTGCCGTCGGTGAGGAAGCCCGAGCCGTAGAGCGGAAAGCTCGTCTTGAGACCGGCGGCTTCGTAGTCCTTGACGAACTTGGCTGCGCCCGCGCCCGCGAAGAACACGAACACCGCATCCGGCTTGAGATTCGCGATCTCGGTCAGGAAGGGCTGGAACTCGACGTTCGGGAAGGGCAGGAAGAGCTCCTTGACGACCTTGCCGCCGCCCTGCTCGAAGGCCTCCCGGAAGCCCGCCACCGACTGCTCGCCGAAGGAATACTTCCAGCTCACCGTGACCACGTTCTTGTGGCCACGCTCGGCCACCACCTTGCCCATCGCATAGGCCGGCTGCCAGGCCGAGAACGAGGTGCGGAACACATTGGGGGCACAGAGCGGACCGGTGAGTTCGTCGGCGCCGGCGTTGGGGATGATCATCAGGGTCTTCGAGTCGCGCGCGACCTTGGCCATCGCCAGCGCGACCCCCGAGTGCACCGTACCGACCAGCACATCGACGCTGTCGCGCTTGACCAGCTTGTTGGCATTCTCGGTGGCCTTGGCGGGATCCGACTCGTCATCGACGACGAAGTACTCCACCTCGCGCCCGCCCAGCTTGCCGCCCTGCTCCGCCACGAACTGCTTGAAGCCGTTGGTGATCGCGTTGCCGAGCGAAGCATAGGTGCCGGTGTAGGGCAACATCATGCCGACCTTGACCTTGTCCGCCGCTTCGGCGGCGCCCTGTGCCAGCAGCATGCCCACGCCAAGCCCGAGCGCACCCACCGTGAACCGCAGCCGCCTATCCCTGATGACCATGTTCGTCTCCTCGTTGTAGTGATGTGAACACGCGCAGCGGTGCGTCAAGCACCGCCACGGATACCGCTAAAGCGCACGCAGCTTGAAGCGCTGGATCTTGCCGGTGGCCGTCTTGGGCAGGTCCTCGACGAACTCGATCCAGCGCGGGTACTTGTACGGTGCGAGCCGGCTCTTGACGTGCGCCTGCAAGGCCTGGCGCATCGTCTCGCCCGGGCCGTAGCCCGGCTTGAGCACGACGAAGGCCTTGGGCTTGATCAGGCGATCATCGTCCTCGATGCCAACCACCGCCGCCTCGAGCACCGCCTCGTGGGTGATCAGCGTGGACTCGACCTCGATCGGCGACACATAGATGCCGCTGACCTTCAGCATGTCGTCGCTGCGCCCCGAGTAAACATAGTAGCCAGCGGCGTTGCGGTAATACTTGTCCCCGCTGCGCGTCCAGCCATCGAGAAAGGTGGCGGCGCTCTTCTCGGGCTGGTTCCAGTACTGCACGGCCGAACTCGGGCCGGAGATCTGCAACTCACCCGGCTCGTCCGCCCCGTTGAGCTCGTTGCCCGCCTCGTCGACCAGGCGTACCCGGTAGCCGGGCACCGGCGTGCCGCTGGTACCGTACTGCACGTCGCCCGCACGGTTGGACAAAAAGATGTGCAGCATCTCGGTGGAGCCGATGCCGTCGAGGATATCCACCCCGATGCGCTCCTTCCAGCGCCGCCCCACGCCTTCGGGAAGCGCCTCCCCGGCCGAAGTACAGCTGCGCAAGCGCGTCAGGTCGGCGGCGACCGGACACTCCGGATGCGCGAGCATGCCCGCGTAGAGGGTGGGCACGCCGTAGAAGATGTGGGGCTGATGGTCGCGCAGGCGCTTGAACACCGCGTCGGGTGTAGGCCGCTCGGCCATCAGCACCGCAGTGGCGCCGACCGACAACGGGAAGGTGAGCCCGTTGCCCAGCCCGTAGGCAAAGAACAGCTTGGCCGCCGAGAACACCACGTCCTGCTCGCGGATGCCGAGCACTTCCTGGCCGTAGAGTTCAGCGGTGTGGATGAGGCTGGAATGGATATGCACCGTGCCCTTGGGCGCCCCGGTCGAACCCGACGAGTACAGCCAGAAGCAGGGATCATCGGCGCGCGTGCACACCGCGTCGAGGGTATCGGGACGGCCGGCGATCAGGGCATCGAGCCCGTCGTCGCCGCTACTGCCCGCGACCACGATGCGCTCCAGCGTCGCTACCCGGCCGAGCAAGGACGCGAAGTTCGGCAGCAGCGCCTGCGACACCACCGCCACGCGTGCGCCGCTGTCACCCAGCATGTATTCGTAGTCGCGCTCGGTGAGCAAGGTGTTGACCGCGATCGGCACCACGCCGGCCTTGATGGCGCCGAGGAACATCGCCGGAAAGTCGATGCCGTCGAGCACGCACATCAGCACGCGGTCGCCGCGACGCAGACCCAGCCCGTCAACGAGCGCATGGCCGCAACGGTTGGCACGCGCGGCAAGCTGATCGTAGGTGTGGCGACCGCCATCGTCGATGTAGGCAACCTTGCCGCCACGGCCGGCGGCAAGGTTGCGACCGAGCAGGTCGTCGGCCGCGTTGTAGGGATCGGGGATGTCGATGCGCGGCGGGCTGCAGCCGTGATCGGCCGTACTCTGGGTATACATGACGCTGTCTCCTTCCTGGCCTCGAATCGTCACCGCCGGCCCCGCGCCTCTGGTGCGCAGCGGAACGATGAACTTTCGATCTCGTCGCCTGCTCGCTCACGGAAACAGGCTTTGCCGCGCCTTGCGGCAACATGCACTAAATTGCACTTTCTGTTCGGAACTTGCGACAGAATACCAACAAGGGGCGCAGTGTCAAGCGGCGTAAACCCGGAAAACGAATTGATTCAATACACTAGACAAATTCTAAACTGCAATATATTGCATTCTAGTCTATGATCGATCGCAGACCTAAAGGCATCCCCACCCCACCACCCGCGACGACGCCCAGGAGCTGTTGACACAGGCATTGTTTGCCGCACCATACCGGCGCACCTGAAAAGCAGAATCGGAAATGAACAGCGACAACAACACCCTCGAAAAACCCGCGCCTCTCGCGCCTGCAACGCCGCCCAACGCTCCTGCAGATGCGCTCAGCGACAGCCATTTCCTGCTTGCCCTCGGCAAACGCGTGCGCGACACCCGTGACCGACGCGGCATGACGCGCAAGCAGCTGGCACGCGAAGCCGACGTATCGGAGCGCCATCTCGCCCACCTCGAGGCGGGCGAAGGCAATGTATCGATCGTGCTGTTGCGCCATATCGGCCATGCGCTCGGGCTGTCGCTGTCGGAATTGCTCGCCAGCGGCGCCGAGGAGTCGGTCGAGCAGCGCCTGGTGCGCCGCGTCCTGGAACAGTTGCCGCGTCATCGGCTGGAGGACGTCATCTTCCGCCTGATGCGCGACTTCGGTCACGAGGAGGCCGCACGGCGCAGCCGCATCGCGCTGATCGGCCTGCGCGGCGCCGGCAAGTCCACACTGGGACGGCGGCTGGCTGCCGAACTCGGGTTCCGCTTCGTCGAGTTGGACGCCGAGATCGAGCGCGACACCGGCATGCCGATGGACGAGATCTTCGCACTCTACGGCCAGACGGGCTATCGCCGCATCGAGCAGCGCTGCCTGCGCCAGGCGCTCGAGAACAGTTCGCCGCTGGTGCTGGCTGCCAGCGGCGGCATCGTTTCCCAGCCCGACACCTACGACCTGCTGCTCTCGCGGTGTCTGACGATCTGGCTGCGCGCCACCCCCGAGGAGCACATGCAGCGCGTCACCGCCCAGGGCGACCTGCGGCCGATGGCCGGCAGTGGCGAAGCGATGGAGGACCTGCGCCGCATTCTCGTCGCACGCGAGCCGCAATACCTGCGCGCCGACCACGTGATCGACACTGCGGGACGCAGCGAGGACGACAGTTTCCAGGCGCTGCGCGCGCTGGCCACCCGCAACGCCTGAGCCATCGAGCGCCGCTCACTGCAGGGCGAGCGCGGCGAACAATGCGTCCTTGGTGATCGGCTTGATCAACACGCCATCGAAGCCGGCAGCCATGAAGCCCTCGACGGCGTCCGGCACCGCATGCGCGGTGTAGGCGACGATCCGCAGCGCTCCGCCCGCCGTTGTCGCGCGCACCAGCCTGCAGATTTCGGTGCCCGACAGTCCGGGCATGCTCAGATCGAGCAGCATCGCATCAAAGTCGCCACCGGCGACTTTGTCGAGTGCGTCCATGCCGCCTGCGCTCTCGACGGCCTCGCAGCCGCTGCGCTTCAGCCAGGCGATCGGCAGCAGGCGGTTGATCGGGTTGTCATCGACGACCAGCACTTTCATTGTTCTTTCTCCCTCGGCGCGAGCGGTAGCACGAAGCTGAACACGCTGCCCTCTCCCGGCCTCGAGCGCACCGCGACCTCGCCCCCCATGAGCTCGGCGAGCTCCCTGCACAGCGCAAGGCCGAGACCCGTGCCACCATGGCTGCGCGTCTCGAAATCATCGACCTGACGGAAGCGCTCGAAGATCGCTCCCTGCTGATCGGCACGGATACCGCATCCAGTGTCGCTGACTTCGAACATGCAAAACCCATCGGCGACCCGCGCCTCGAGCGCCACCCTGCCCGCATCCGTAAATTTGAGCGCGTTGTGCACAAGATTGTTGAGCACCTGCACCACGCGCGTGCGATCACACTGCAGGCTCACGCCCGCGGGTGCCCGCGAATCCAGCGCCACGCCCTTGGCCTGCGCCACCGGCAGGTAGGTCGCACACACCTGTCCGACGATATCGTCGAGCGCCTCGGGCGCAAGCCGGATGCTCATCTGTCCGGCCTCGACCCGTGCCATGTCGAGGATCGAATTGAGCAGTTCGAGGAGATGCCCGGAGCTGTCGAAGATCACCCTGGCGTAGCCGCGCTGCTCGTCATCCGCCGCCAGCTCCATCAGCAGTTCGGCGTAGCCGATCACGCCGTTGAGCGGGGTACGCAGCTCGTGCGACACCGAAGCAAGGAACTCCGACTTGAGGCGGTTCGCAGACTCGGCGCGCAGCCGCATCTCATGCAGGCGCATCGAGATCCGCCGCTGGCGCTGCAGCAGCCACAGCGACAACACGCAGAAAGTGGCGATGATCAGGCTCATGCCCGCGGCGAACACGAAGTAGCCGCGCTTGCGCGTGCGAAAGTCACTCATCGCCTCGTCCACATCCATTCCCACCAGCACGACCAGCGGCAGGTCGGGCAGCGAACGGTAACTGTTGATGCGCTGGCGACCATCGATCGCACTGGTGGCCATGTAATGTCCGGTCGACGACTCGGCGAGGCGGCCGAACAGCGCGGCGCCGCGAATGTTCTGGCCAACGTCGGTCGAATCGCCCGCCCGCCGCGCACGCACGACGCCGTCGAGGCCGACCAGGGTGACCACGCCGTGGCGCCCGATGTCGACGTCGCTGTAAAAGGTGGTGAAGTAGAAGGGGTCGAGCGAGATCACCGCCACCCCGCCAAAGCGCCCGTCGGCGTGCTCGATACGGCGGGTGAGCTGGACCGACCACTTGCCGCTGGCGCGCCCGAGCACGGGCTTGCTGACGAAAAGGGTGCGCGCATCGCCATCGACATGGGCGCGGAAATGCTCACGGTCGGACAGATCGACGCGCTTGAAGCCGGGCAGATTCGACAGGCTGTAAAGGCCGCTCGCATCGATCACGCCGACCTGGTTGAACAGCGAGCTGACGATCATGCCCTGCTCGACCGCCGACGCGATGTCGAGCGCGTCGCCGATCTTCTCATACTGAAATTTCACGAACAGCAGGGCCTGGTCAACGCTCCCGAGCGTGCGCACCGTGTGCTCTTCGAAGACGCGGGCAAGATTCATCGTTCGCCGCTCGATGCTGGCGAGCTCGGCGCGCTCCTCGGCAGCCACCTTGAACACGACCGCAATCCACAGCGCGACCACGAGGACCAGCGCCAGCGCGACGATCACCACCAGCGGCCAGCGCGAAGCCTCTACACCCCCGACATCCAACGCAGCGCCCTCATGGGCCGACACCCGCGACGCGGCATGCTCTTGCTGCATTCCTTCGGCCCTGCTCCGCTCCATCGCACCCTCGGCGTTCGATCACGCAGCGGATGCTAAGGCCTCGAACCCGGAGGAAGCGTGACTTACTGCACAATTATCTTATTTTGATTTTTTAGTATTTCAGATGATTTTTTTATTGTGTGCAGGTAAAAAAACGCATTTTCACCTTGGTCGAACTGGCAGCAGCATTCAACTCGACCCTCGCAAGCGCCGTGGGGAACAGGCCATCTGGATACGAGATGAGCACGATGGCCGTGCAGCCTAAACGCAAAAAAGCCAACCACCGCTAAGTGATTGGCTTTAATGACTTTTTTGGTTGCGGGGGCAGGATTTGAACCTGCGACCTTCGGGTTATGAGCCCGACGAGCTGCCAGACTGCTCCACCCCGCGTCGGAGAAAACGAACTATATACGCTGAAGCACTACCCGTCAACTTCTTTCGTGCTGTACGAGCCCGAAGACTGAAATCTGGTGCCGGCAATAGGAATCGAACCCACGACCTTCTGATTACAAATCAGCTGCTCTACCAACTGAGCTATGCCGGCGATGGAGCGCGATTATAGCGCAACACCGCTAGGTCGACCGCTCCCGATCGCTTGCAGCGACACCTGTTGATATGTACAGTAAAGGCACTGTTTAGCGGGAGACATGACATGAAAACCATCAGCTCCAGAGGCCTCATGGCCTTCGGTCTGCTCGCAGGCCTGATGATCGGAACCGGGCATCCGGGCGGCGGCCTGGCCGTTGCAGTCGCAGCGGTCGCAGGTGTCTGGATGGCGAGAGCCGAAGCGCTTCGCCGTGATTTGCGTTGATGCTGCGCACAGCCGCGTTCAGCGCCCGAACTTGCTCACCAATTGCTTGAGCTTGTCATCGCGGCGGCGTTCAGCCTCCTCGGCTTCGCGCTTTTCGCGCTGCTGCTTCGCGACGGCGGCAAAACGCTCCTTGAGCGTCATCGCTGCGTGTTGGCGCTGCTCTTCGGTCACCTCCCCAGCGACCTTGCCATCGAGATCGAAGCGTTCGCCTCCGCGATCCACCGATTTGAGGTATTTCGTGGACGCCGTATGCATGCGCAGCGCGATGCGCAGATTCTTGCGGTCGAAGTCGGGATAGCGGGCAAGGATGCTCGCATCGATCTTCAGAGCCAACGGCTTGCTGTCGCGAAACGCGGGCGACTCGGCCTGCAGGCGCTTGAGGATTGCCCGCGGTTCGATACGCGGACGCTTCGACTCTTCCGCCGTCTCGGGATCAGTGGATGTGACAGTACCGGTATCGACTTGCTCGGGGATCATCTTGGGTAGAACTCTGCTACGCGGATAAGTGTCTGAGAGGCATGGTGCCGACAGCAGATGCGCCGCAGCATTCCAAAAACGCTGCGCGATACGGTGCCGTTGCCCGCATTCTACCGCCGGACCCGTGGCGCCGCTGCCGACACCGAGAGTTTTTCTGCCGCGGCTTGGCCGATTGTGCCGCACCGCAGATCGCGGGGCCCGCTGCAACGGATCAAAATCACCGACAAGGACAGGAAGCTCATCATGGAAAAGCGTTGGCGGCGACTACCCGGCTCCCGCAGCGAGCCGGCCGGGCTGGAGCGAAAGGTGTTGGCGCGCCTGCCCGTGATTGCACTCGCTGGAACCGCCGTGTGCATTGCGGTTGCGGTCTTCGCCCGCCTGCTCTGGTGGGGCGACGACAGCATCGAGGTGGCCCGCTCACTGTCGATGATCGACATCTGGGTGCTCGCTGCAGTCGTCCTGCACTGGACCGTCGTATTCACCGTGGCGATCGGCGCCTTCATCGTCTTCGTCATGAAGGGGCCTGCCTACGTCGCCGATCCTTACGACCTGCCAGACGAAGACGCCCCACGCTGACCAAGCCGCGGGGCGTCCGTGCCGACGAGCGTCGGCGTGCGAATCAGGTCTTGCCGGCCGAGCGCTGCGCCACTTTGCTGGTCGGTGGTAAGTGCTCTTCGATCTCTTCCCAGCCGGTGATCATCGCCTTGATGTGAGCGAAGATCGTGTGCCCGGTGGTCGTCAGGTAGACATGAATGAAGAAGAACGCGGTGATCATGAACGCCCCTGCGGTATGCACCAGTGCCACCATCTCCAGCGACAACACCTTGTCCACCCCGAGCTGTGCCCAGTTGCCGTAAAACAGATACAGCAGCCCCGAGCCCCAGATCAGCGGCGAGATGAAGGCAAGCAGCGCCAGATAAGCCAGGCGTTGCAGCGGGTTGTGCTTCTGCACCGTGGTCTTGCGGAAGGGGTGGGGTGTGTCCTTGAAGATTCCTACCGTGTAATAGCGGATCATCGCCGACACGTTGCGTGTCGAGGGGATGTACTGCCGCCACTCGCCAGTGGTGAATTGCCAGAAGGTGGTGAATGCCCACACCACCATCAGCGTCCATGCGGAAATCGTATGGACATCGACGGCGTCCTTGAAGCCGATCAGGGTGTAACTGCCGTGGATCTCGAAGCCGGTGATCATCATCACGATGATCAACACCGCCTGCGACCAGTGCCAGAAACGCTCATAGCGCTTGTAGATGTAGATGCGGTTCGCGCTCATTTTCAGTGCCCCTTGCGACGGGAGAGGATGCGGGCGATGCCATGGATCGAGCCGGCACCGATCGCGCCGACGATCGCGATCCCGCCGAGAAGGTCGATCCAGCCGCTGCGGTCGCGCCCAGGCAGATAAATGTCGGTGATTTCGGCCAGGCGGCCGTCCTCCGAACGGGTGTGGCATTCGTTGCAGCGCAAGGCCTTTTCCTTCGGCGCCACCATGTGGGTGATGAACCAGTTCATCCTCGTCTCGATGAAGTCGAACTTGCCGCTGTAGGGCAACTCGGCGTAGTCCATGCCGGCCTTGATCGACTTGGCGTAGTCGAAGTTTTCCCAGAACGCGGTGTCGTCCTTGCCATATACGTGGTTGACCACCAGCGTCTTATTCACCGGGTCGTAGGGTTGCTTGCCGACCATGACCTTGAACGGCCAGATGCGCGCATCGGGGTCACTCGCCGAGCCTTCGACGCGGTTCAGCTCGAGAATCCTGCTGTCGTCGATCTTGTCGGTGAGTGCAATCTGATGGACCACGCCGTTGTACCACTTGTAAGTCGGGCGCACGTTCTCGCCATACTTGAAGTCGCCCTTCTCGGCCGAGTAGCTCAGGTGGCCGTGGTCGTCCTTGATGAAGAGCGGCTTGCCGTCGAGCCCGCGCCTGCCCGCGGTGGACCAGTCCCACAAGATCTTGGTGGCAATGCCACCGCGCGCGAACTCCGGGATGTGGCAGGTCTGGCAGGCTACGCGGCTGGCGTGGTTGTTGAGGCGCTCGTTCTTGTGCGGTTTGAGGTCGTGGCAGGACTCGCAGGTCGCGCGGTTGTGGTCGACGTGCTTCATGTCCACGCCCTTGGTGTCCCGGGCGATCGCCGCATAGCGGCTGCCCGTGGGCTGGTGGGCGTTGAACGTGTGGCAGTCGGCGCAGCTCATGTTCTCGCCATCGGGCGACATGTGCACGTCCAGTTCCCGTGACGGCTTGATCAGCGAGGTATCCAGGTCGCCATGCTTGACCGCATCGCCGCCGCCGCCGTTGAAATGGCAGGCACCGCAGTTGTGCCGACCCGGCTTGCCCACTGCCTGCGCGATCCTGGTGAGATCGGGCGGCTGGACGACCTTGCCGCTGCCCTTGGGCATCTCACGCGGCGCATACAAGGGGTGGCCGGCATCGGTGGCAACCTTCTTGTAGGTCGAGGTCGTGTCGTGGCAGGCCAGGCAGTCGACGTTGCTCTGGTTGGTGAAATCGTAGTTCTTGTCCGTCCAGCCATAGCCGGCGTGACAACTCGTGCACCGCGGCTCGTTGGAAAGGATGGACCCGCAGAAGTTGTTGGCGGCGTGCAGTTTGCCGAGCTTCTTGCCGGTGGTCGGGCTGATCGCCTCCCAGGTCCAGTGCACGCTCTTCATGACTTGGTGCCCGGCCTCGTTGTGACAGGCCAGGCAGGCCTTGGTGACCTCCGGGCCGCTCTTGAACGGCCCCTGCAGTTCCTTGAACTTGCTGTGATCAGCCGTGCTCGCGGCCTTGCCGCCCGCTGCCGCGACCGGCGTCCCGCTCGCCGCGGGATCGGTAGCGGCGATCGACAGTGCACTCGCCGCCATGATCAGGACGCCACCGAGCCGGTGACGCCAACCGAATTTCTGCGTGCTCATCATCGCCTCCTGATTTGCCTGCCCTCTTGATCACTCTATCTCCCGAATGAATATAAGCATTTGATTAATGTCTACACCCGCGCGAATCATGTCGAGCCAAGACCAAGTCTGAAAAGCACGGCGATCGGCGCAAGGGCGCTCGGGATTGGCCCGCACACCCTTCCTACGTCTCACCAGCGCAAGGGTAGAATGCCGCAAACATGCCACGGACTCCGGGCCGCCGCCGATCACCATGTCACCCCTCAGCAACCCTTCCGAGATTGCGCGCGAAACCCTGCGCCAGCTCGCACTCCGGCGCATCGCCCCCACCCCTGACAACTATCGCAAGCTCTATCACGAGATTGCCGGCACCCACCCCGACGACGATGGACTCCCCGAGGCCTTCGTCCGCAAGCTGGCCCGCCGCCTGCCGCGCGACAATGCCGAACGCCAGCGCAACGCCCATCAGCTCGAACAGGCGCTCGCCGACGGCCGCCCGAAGGCCGCCGAAGCGGCGCTCGAACGCTACCTCGACGGCCTCAAGCTGGCCGAGCAGCCGGTCTGGAACGAACTGATCGGCAACCTGCTGCGCCAGTGGGAAGCCCGGCAAACCGGCTGGACCCCCGCGCGCAAGCGCGAATCACTCGACCGCGTGCTGCGCGCCGCCGATCCCGCCACGCTTCACAGCCGCCTGCAAGGCCTGCTCAAGAGCTGGAGCCAGGCGACCACCGCCGCCGACGCACCGGCGGTGGAAGTGCTCGAAAGCGAACCGCCTGCCGCACCGACACCCGCCGCACCGACGCCTGCGGGAGCGCACACGCCCGTCACGGTCTCAACACAGGGCACCGCAGCCGGGGCGCAGGCCGCTGGCGACCCCGGCGTGCTCGACGCGCTGCACGAACTCGTCACCATCAGCCTGGGCGAGGCACTTCCCCCTCTGCTCGAAGAGCACCCCGAGCTTCGCGAATCTGCCGCCGCGCTGTGCAAGGAAGCCGCGGCGCGCACCGAAGCGGCGGAGCTTCGCGAGGTGGGCACGCGCCTGCGCGCGTTCGCGCGCGAGCTCGACCTCGCCGCCGCCGACGACGCCGAGATCCGTGCCGGCATGCTCGAACTACTCCGCCTGCTGCTGCGCAACATCGACGAGCTCGTGCTCGACGACCGCTGGCTCAGCGGCCAGATCGAAATGCTCCGCGAAATCGTCGACAGTCGGCCCGACCCGCGCAAGATCGACGATGCCGGCCGCCGCCTCAAGGAGCTCATCCAGAAGCAGGGTCAGCTCAAGCAAACCCTGGCCGAATCACAGCGCCACCTGCGCGACATGCTCGCCGGCTTCGTCGACCAGCTCGCGCGCTTCTCGGAAACCACCGGCGCCTACCATGACCGCATCGGCAGCTGCGCCCAGCGCATCGCCCAAGCCAGCGACATCACCGAGATCGGCCCGCTGCTCGACGAGGTAATGACCGAAACCCGCAGCATCCAGGAAAAAGCACAGCGCTCGCGCGACGAGTTGCTCGTCGCCCGTGCCCAGGCCACCGAGGCCCAGGAGCGCATCATCACCTTGCAGGCCGAACTCGAGGAGGCGAGCCGCCAGGTGCGCCACGACCAGCTCACCGGTGCGCTCAACCGGCGCGGACTGGAAGAAATGTTCCACAAGGAATCCGCACGCGCTCAACGCCGCGGCTGCGGACTCGCCATTGCCCTGCTAGACATCGACCACTTCAAGAAGCTCAACGACGCCCACGGCCATAAGGCGGGTGATGAGGCGCTGGTGCACCTCGCTCGCGTCATCGCCCGGCACCTGCGTCCTCAGGATGTGCTCGCGCGCTACGGCGGCGAGGAGTTCGTGATCCTGCTGCCTGAAACCGGCGGCAGCGACGCCCGGCAGGCACTTACCCGCCTGCAGCGCGAACTCACCCGCGAGTTCTTCATGGCCGACGCCGACACCGCGATGTACCAGGCCAAGCAGGCGGGGCGCAACCGCGTCGTGGTCGCGTCACTGTCCGCGGCGAGCGCAGACAGCTGAGCCATCGCCTGGCCGCGCGCGGCGAGCGCCCTTTACCCGGACGACGCGCGCGCGCACGATCGCAGCCGCATCGTCGTCTGCAAAGCAGCTCAGAGCTCGCCGGCCGCCGCTGCCGCCCTGCCCGCCTGACGCGCCGCCTCTTCCTGGCGCGCGGCCTCGATGACCTGCATCACCTCATCGACATCGGCATGCCCGGCTGCCGCCTCGAAGACCCCGGTGAGCACGCTCTCGGGTTGCAGCTTGCCGGACTCGTACAGCGTCCAGATCTCCTTGCCGTAAGCGGTGTCGCGCAGTTCGGGGGCGAACTGGCCGAAATAGGCGGCAAGGTTGTCGACGTCGCGCTCGAGCATGGCGCGGGCGTTGTTGTTGGCCGCGGCATCGACAGCCTGCGGCAGATCGATGATCACCGGCCCGTTGCGATCGACCAGCACGTTATATTCCGACAGGTCTCCATGGACGATACCTGCACAGAGCATGCGCACGACCTGACGCAGCAGATCGGCGTGAAAGCGCCGCGCATCCGCCTCATCGAGCACCACGTCGTTGAGTCGCGGCGCCGGCTCGCCGTCCTCGTCGGTCACTAGTTCCATCAACAGCACGCCCTCATGGAAGTCGTACGGCGTCGGCACGCGCACGCCCGCCGCGGCGAGTCGCCGCAGCGCATCGACCTCGGCGTGCTGCCAGGCAGCCTCCTGCTCCTGGCGGCCGTAGCGCGAGCCCTTGGCCATCGCGCGCGCCTGACGGCTGTTCTTGATCTTGCGTCCCTCGGTGTAGTCGGCCGCCTTGTGGAAACCACGCTTGTTGGCTTCCTTGTAAACCTTGGCACAACGCAGCTCGTCGCCGCATTGCACGACATAGACCATGGCCTCCTTGCCGCTCATGAGCTGGCGCATGACGTGGTCGACAAGGCCGTCGGCCACCAGTGGTTCGATTCTACTCGGGGTCTTCACGTGTTGGGGGTGCTCCGGGGAGTCTTGGGGTCGGTTGTGCCACCCGGACCGGAGGCCGCGCGCAGCATGTCGAGATACAGCGCCTCGACCAGTTCGCGCGCCCATGGCGTACGACGCAGGAACTTGAGGCTCGAGGCGATGCTCGGTTCGTGGTTGAAGCAGCGAATGTCGATCTGCCGCCCCAGCCCCGCCCAGCCGAAGCGCGCCACCAGCTCGTTGAGGATGCGCTCGAGGGTGAGGCCATGGAGCGGGTTGTTGGGCTGTACTGCGGTCATCGGGATCTCTCGCGTCCAGGCTGACGGTTGTGCGGATCGCTTGATGCAAGGGAAAAGACTAGTACTCCGGGCCGGCGCGCGTTGTCAATCCGGCATCTCGTCGGCCTCGCTCCCCGGCACTCGCTGCCCTCCACCGCCGCCCCCGTCTCGTTCCGCCTCCTCTCATGCGACGGCCGCGAGTGCCGCTCCGCAAGATGATCAAGCACTTGCGCCGGTGCGCAGGCGCGGCCGATCGAACCGCTGTCGCAGGGATCGTGGTCTGGTCTGGAGCGGAGAGCAGGCAAGTAAGATGGAGGCTGACGTCGGCGACGCGGGCGTACAGGGCACTTCAGGGTGACGAAGCGGGAAAGCACGATGGCCTTAATTCAACCGGTGAGCGACAAGCGCTGCATCAGCTGCAACCGCTGGCACGGGCGGCGACGGGTGGGTGATGCCCCGGACACCGTCGAGGTCGCCTCGGCCGCGGTGCGCGGGGTGTGCATCGAAGGGCCGTGGCATCGGAGCTTGCGTGGTGTGCGCTCGGCATGTGGTCATTGGCTGCGCTGGACGGCATTGACGGAAGGCTCCGCCGACGGTGTGAAGATCACCGCGGGGCTGCCGTTGCAGCGGTAGCGATCGAGCGCCGGCCGCCGATCCATGCGGAAAGCTGGCGCTTGCGAGCGGGCGTGGATTGTCGACGCGCAGGGCCTCCTTCCATCACACCAAACCGGCGCTCGATCGGCAACATGGCAAACAGCAACAGTTGTTTGCTTGTCTCATCTCTTCGTTTGCGACGTCCTTCGCTGGTCCTCCCCATCGATCCTTGCTTGAGCGGCCGCGGCCTCTTGTTCCATCTTCTTTTTCGCAACAGCGATGGCCATCTTTACAAGCACGACCATCACACCCGCAATCAGAACGATATACAGCAACGAGGCGCGATTCCCGGGGTCCGCCTGCATCACTTCTACCGCCGGGCCTGCGCTCCCGTCCTTGTCTTCTTGCTCATCCGCCGCTCGTACCTTCGCCATTCCCTCTTGAGTGCTTGCAGCCACAGCCGTTCCACTCGAAAGGCAAACGCAGAAAACAATCAATGCTGCCATTATGTAGTTCATACGAAACCTCATCCGTCGACCTCGTCGTTTCCCGCGCGATGCCGCTGCCACGCTCCAGCGGGTCGTACTTCGCCGCATCGGCTCGGAGGGTTATCGCACGGCTCCAGCGCGTGTAACCGGGACAGCGCGGCGGATTATCCCACACCCGCCACGACGCCCCACGCACCAGCCCCGATAAGGACACCGACCATGAACCCGATCGTCCGCATCCAGCCCCGCAATGCCGACCTCGGCGACGGCATGCTCGTCCGCCGCACCCTCCCCAATCGCCAGCAACGCATGATCGGCGCGTGGTGCTTCCTCGACCACGCCGGTCCGCTGCAGTTCGAGCCCGGCAAGGGCATGCATGTCGGCGCCCATCCGCACATCGGCCTGCAGACCTTCACCTGGCTGATCGAGGGCGAGGTGCTGCACCGCGACAGCCTTGGCAACGAGCAAGTCATCCGCCCTCGCCAGGTCAACCTGATGACCGCTGGACACGGCACCGCCCACACCGAGGTCTCTTTGCGCGATGGCGAGCGCCTGCACGCCGCACAACTGTGGATCGCCCTGCCGCCGCAGCACAAGGATTGCGCCCCGGCCTTCGACCAATACCCCGTGCTGCCGCGATGGCGCGACGGCGGCGCTGAGCTCACCCTGCTCGCCGGCCGCTACCGCCAGCGTGAAGCGCCGGCGCGCATCCATTCTCCGCTGCTCGGCATCGACATCGCCTGCGAAGAAGCAAGCGAACTCGCGCTCGAACTCGATCCCGGCTTCGAATACGGGCTGTTGCCGCTTGTGGGCAAGCTCGGGGTCGACGGCGAGATCATCGACACCGACGAGCTCGCCTACCTCGGCAAAGGACGACGCAAACTGCACCTGGCCCTGCCCGCAGGCGCGCGCGTCCTGTTCCTGGGTGGCGAGCCGTTCGACGAACCGGTGCTCATGTGGTGGAACTTCGTCGGCTTCGGCAAGGCCGACATCGCGCAAGCGCAGGCCGCGTGGGAACAGGGCGATGCGCGCTTCGGCACGGTCGGCGACGGCCGCACACCGCGGCTCGTGGCGCCGCCTCTGCCGTGGCGGGACGGTAACCGAGAAGCCCGACCAGCGTAAACACCTCGGACGAGACCGTTTAAGCTCACAGGGCGTCCCACAGCCTGGAAGGAAACCAGCGGGACGACCATCATCGATGGGGTCGCCCCGCAGATCGCGTTGCCCCTCGTGCCGATCGCCATCTGCACCCCCTTTTCGGCGAGTTGGACGCCGAAAGCAAAACAGCGCACAACACGTTGCAGTGTGGTGCGCTGTTTTGAACTGGGGTTCCGTGGTGGCAGACGGTCACCCCCGCAAAACCGATCTCACTGTGAGATCGGCCCGCACTGCATGAAAATTATTGGCTGCTGGCTATCACGACGAATCGGTGTCGCCGTCAGGCCCAGCACGTGCTTGGCCTTGGTCCGCTTCAGGATCGCGTCGAACTCCAAGGCGGCATCGAGGCAACTGCGAGGCAAGGCGATGTGCTGCGGGTAGTTCTCCGCATTTCCGACGACGCACGGCTTGCCCCACACCGATCGAGGCGCTGGTCGTCGGGCACCAGGTCACGCAGGATCAGCTTGGCCGACTCCGGCTCGCCGTTGACGAACAGGGTGAAGGCCTCGTCCAGAAGCGCCTGCGCAAAGGCTGGATCGCTCTGCACACGTGCGTCCCCGGTCTCTTTGAAGTCACGGGTTCCCGCACTCTCGCCCGGGTTTCTTTCGTAAGCGGTGGGCTGTCGGCGCTGGTCGAGCAAGAACTCGGACTGCACCCGTTCGGCGATGCGTTGTACCTGTTCATCAACCGCCGCCGCGACAAGCTCAAGGCGCTGTACTGGCACCGCAACGGCTTCTGCCTCTGGTACAAGCGGCTCGAGGCCGAGCGCTTCGCCTGGCCGGCGGCCGATGCCGGCGAGCCCACCTGCGTGCTCACGGTGAAGGAGCTCGAGTGGCTGCTCGAAGGCTTCGACCCATGGGCGGAAAAACAGCATAAAACGCTGCATTACCAATCTGTTACGTAGTGTGATCGGGCATAATAACGGCATACCACAACGTACCGCCGCCCCTCGCTCGAACGCTGCCGTCGGCGTGTGCGCATCCGTCCTCCCCGAGCAGTTACCCGACGATCCGATCGCACTCAAGGCCTTGCTGCTGGCACAGCAGCGAGCCGTCTGGCCAGACCCCGGCCGACGCCGGCAAGAAGGAGGCGCGCGGTAAGCGCAAGCCCTTGCCCGTCGAGCTGGCGCGCATCGACGTCGTCCATGATGATGTCCCCGAGGCCGAGCGCACCTGCGCCTGCAGCACCCCGATGGTCGAGATCGGCCAGGACGTCAGCGAACAGCTCGACATCGTCCCGATGCAGGTACGCGTGCTTCGCCATATCCGCAAGCGCTACGGCGGCCCCAAGGGCGACCAGGCGCCGGTCAGCACCCGCGCCCCGGCGCAGGTGCTGCCCAAGAGCAACGCCAGCAACGACCTGCTGGCCCTGCTGATCATCATCAAATACGTCGATGGGCTGCCACTGGCGCGCTTCGAGCACGTGCTCGCCCGCTCGGGCGTGCTCGTGCCGCGCCAGCCCCTGGCACGCTGGGTGATCGGCACCGCACGGGCACTGCAGCCGATCGCCAACCTGATGCGCGATATGCTGCTCGGGCATGACGTCATCCACATGGACAAGCCCCCGGTCCAGGTGCTCAACGAGCCCGGCCGGGCGGCCACCAGCAAGAGCCAGATGTGGGTGCAGCGTGGTCGAGCCATATCTGTGGCTGCGCCACGTCTTGCGCAGCTTGCCCACCGCCACCACCGTCGAACACTTCGAGGCCCTCCTGCCCTGGAATCTCAACGCTGAGCAGTTGATCACAGCGTAGCGAGCCGGAAAAGGATGGGGTTTGTGGAGCTTACGATTGAGCCAACCCTGGGCGCGAGCCAGCTCGCGGAACCGGGCCGCCTTGCTGCGTCCCATCAGTTTCGAGCGCGCGATCTCGCGCTCGGAGTCGCCCTGGCGCATGCGCATCAGGGCCTGGCGGTACTCGTACATCTCGATGCTCCTGCGGGCCACCGCCTACCTCCTGCCGAACAAAAAGGCAGCAGGGTAGCGATGGACCGGTCAAGGTCGAGACGTCTGTCAGAGGGAAAGGGCTCCATTACGCCGATCCGGCGCTGGCCTCTATGTGTGAGTGTGGTCACCCGATTTGATGCTCCGATGATCACGTAGCGCGATGGCCTGCAGAGGCTCGTCGCCGAATGGAAACGCCGCCCGGTGATGGT
>JAKLLJ010000240.1 GCA_023150215.1 Thauera sp.
GGGCGCCGGGCCGGCGGCGAGGGCCTCCACGCTGCCGTCGCTGCGGTTGCGCACCCAGCCCGAGAGGCCGAGGCGCGCCGCCTCGGCGGTCGCGCTGCCGCGATACCAGACGCCCTGCACCCTGCCGTGGATGCGCAGGCGGCGGGCGATGGCGTCCGCCGCCGGCGCGCTTGCAGCGGGCAGCGGTGATTTCCCGTCGGGCATGCTCGAGTGCTGTTCAGGCGTGGGCGATTTCCGCTCAGGCATAGGCGATCTCCGGCTCGCGCCCGCTCAGGCGCTGGGCGCGGATCAGCGCCTCGGTGAGGTTGGCGGCGATGTTGTCGTCGCCGAGCTTGTCGCTGAAGCCCGAGCGGAACACGATCGAGCCGGGTTGCGAGTTGAGTCCGCACAGCACGAGGTGGGCGCCGCGCTTCTGCAGGTTGCGGTGCAGGGTCTGCAGGATGTCCAGGCCGGTGGTGTCGATGTTGATCACCTTGTCGAGGTCCAGCACGACCACCTCGGGGTGGCCGGGCAGCCCGAGCAGCAGGTTCTCGAGCTTGTTGGCGGCGCCGAAGAAGAGGCTGCCCTTGAGCTTGTAGGCGACGATGCGCGGCGTGCCGTCGGGGTGGGACAAGGCTTCGACGCCATAGAAGTCTTCCAGCGGCACGCGGTCGATGCGGGTGAGGTCGGACATGCGGTAGATGAAGAACAGGCTCGCGAGCGCCATCCCGATCTCGACCGCCAGGGTGAGGTCGAACACCACGGTGATGAAGAAGGTGCCGAGCAGGATGGTGCGGTAGTTGAGCGAGTAGCGCGCGAGCTCCTTCGGCGCGAAGGCGTGCCACTCTCCCATGTTGATCGACACGATGACCACGATCGCCGACAGCGTGGCGAGCGGGATGTGGCTGGCGAGCGGGGCGAGCGCGAGCACGATCGCGAGCAGCACGCCGGCGTGGATCATGCCGGCGATCGGGGTGCGTCCGCCGGTGCGGATGTTGGTCGCGGTGCGCGCGATCGCGCCGGTGGCGGCGAAGCCGCCGAAGAGCGGCGCGGCGACGTTGGCGATGCCCTGCGCCATCAGCTCCTGGTTGGGGTCGTGGCGGTCGTCGATCTGGCTGTCGGCGACGCGCGCCGAGAGGAGCGACTCGATCGCGCCGAGCAGCGCGATCGTGATCGCCGGCGCGATCAGCTTGCCGAGCGTGGACAGGCTCAGTTCCGGCAGGCCGAAGGGGGGAATTTCCTGCGGGATGCCGCCGAAGCGGCTGCCGATGGTGTCGACCGGGAGCGCGATCAGGGCGTTGATCGCGGTCAGGATGATCAGTACCGCGAGCGGGCCGGGCAGGCGGCGCATCCACGCGGTCTTCACGGCCTGGCGGTTCCACGCCACCAGGATCGCGAGCGACACGAGCGCCACCGCCACCGTGGGCAGGTGCAGCGTGGGCAGCGCCGCGGCGAGCGCCCCCATCTTGGCGAAGAACTCGCCCGGCAGGTCGGCGATCTGCAGGCCGAGGAAGTCCTTGATCTGCGAGATGAAGATCACCACTGCGATGCCGTTGGTGAAGCCGATTACCACCGACAGCGGGATGAAGCGGATCATGTTGCCCAGGCGCAGGGCGCCCATCGCAAACAGCAGCACGCCCGACATCATCGTGGCGATGAGCAGGTTCTGTACGCCGTGGTCGACCACGATCGCATAAACGATCGGGATGAAGGCACCAGTGGGGCCGCCGATCTGCACCTTGGAGCCGCCGAGGAAGGCGATCAGGAAGCCGGCGACGATCGCCGTCCAGATGCCGGCCGAGGGCGACATGCCGGACGCGATCGCGAACGCCATCGCCAGGGGCAGGGCGAGCACGCCGACGGTGATGCCCGAGGAGAGGTCGCCGACGAAGGTCGCGCGGCTGTAGCCGTGCAGGGTGTCGAAGAGCTTGGGGCGAAAGTTGAGTTTCATGCTGTCTCCGCTGCGTGTTTGGACAGGGCAGGGCACGAGGCCCGGGTGGCGGCGCTGCCATCGGTGTGATGGCGAGCGGCGCGAACTGCGGAGACGGTCACCCTCGGCCCGCGTGATGCAGGACGATCCAGCGTTTCGAGGGTGTGAGCGGCATGGTGGCTGGGTGCTACTTCGAGAGGATCACTTCACCTTCATGCCCGGCAGCGCGCCGGCATCCGGCGACAGGATGAAGAGGCCCGGCGTCTTGCCGTCGGCGTCGGACGCGGCGAGCACCATGCCCTCGCTTATGCCGAACTTCATCTTGCGCGGCGCGAGGTTGGCGACCATCACTGTCATGCGCCCGATGAGCGTTGCCGGATCGTAGGCCGACTTGATGCCCGCGAAGACCTGGCGCGGCTTCGGGTTGCCGGCCTCGTCGGTTTCGCCGATGTCGAGCGCCAGGCGGATGAGCTTGTCGGCACCTTCGACGTGTTCGGCTTTGACGATCCTGGCGATGCGTAGGTCGACCTTGGTGAAGTCGTCGATCGTGATGGGTGCGTAAGCCGTCTCTGCGGCCTGCGCCGAATGTTGCTGTTTCTCGGCATGGCGCTGCTGCGACGACGCAGCCTTGGTCACCGCCTCCGCCTTGACCGGTGCGGCAGCGGCCGGGGCGAGGGATTCGCGGTTGGCTTCGAGCAGGGCGTCGATCTGCTTGCGCTCGACCCGGGTCATCAGGTGGCTGTAGGCCTGGATGGCGTGGCCGGCGGGCAGCGGGGCCCACTCGCCCCGCCAGTCCATCGCCGGGATGGCGAGGAAAGCTTCGACCTGTGCGGCCAGCGTCGGCAGCACCGGCTTGAGGTAGCGGGTGAGGTCGCGGAACATGGTCAGCGCCGTGCTGCACACGCTGTGCAGGCGGGCCTCCTGGCCTTCCTGCCTGGCCAGTTCCCACGGCTTGTGGTCGTTGACGTACTGGTTGGCGAGGTCGGCCAGGCGCATGGTTTCGCGCAGCGCGCGGCTGTAGTCGCGCTCTTCGAAGGCGGTGGCGACGCGGCCCTCCGCCCAGGCGGCGGCGAACTCGGTACAGGCCGCGGCGTCGACCTCGCCCACCCTGCCCTCGAAGCGCTTGCCGATGAATCCCGCGCAGCGGCTGGCGATGTTCACGAACTTGCCGACGAGGTCGGAATTGACCTTGGCGATCATGTCGTCAAGGTTGAGGTCGACGTCTTCCATGGTGCCGTTCGACTTGCCGGCGAAGTAGTAGCGCAGCCACTCGGGGTTGAGCTTCTGGGTGATGTAGGAGTGCGCGGTGATGAAGGTGCCGCGGCTCTTGCTCATCTTGGCGCCATCGACGGTCAGGAAGCCGTTGACGCACAACTGGCTGGGCGGGGCGTAGCCGGCGAACTTGAGCATCGCGGGCCAGAACAGGGCGTGGAAGTAGAGAATGTCCTTGCCGATGAAGTGCACCATCTCGGTGCCGGCCGCGGCAGCGCGCGCAGCGTCGGTGTAGTCCTCGACGGCGATGGTCTCGCCCGCGCCGGCACGCTTTTCGGCCAGGTTGCGGAAGCTGGCGAGGTAGCCGATCGGTGCGTCCAGCCAGACGTAGAAATATTTTCCGGGTGCGCCGGGGATCTCGAAGCCGAAGTAGGGGGCGTCGCGCGAGATGTCCCAGTCGGAGAGCTTGTTCTCGCCGTCCTCGCCCAGCCATTCCTTCATCTTGTTGGCGGCCTCCGCCTGCAGGCGGCGTTCACCGGCGGCGTTGGTGCCGCGCGTCCATCCGCGCAGGAAGGCCACCGCGCGTTCGTCGGAGAGGCGGAAGAAATAATGCTCCGAGGTCTTCAGCACCGGCTTGGCACCGGACACCGCGGAATAGGGGTTCTTGAGCTCGGTGGGCGCGTAGGCCGCGCCGCAGGCCTCGCAGTTGTCGCCGTACTGGTCGGCGGCGCCGCACTTGGGGCACTCGCCCTTGATGAAGCGGTCGGGCAGGAACATCTCCTTGACCGGATCGTAGTACTGCTCGATCGAGCGCGTGTCGATCAGTCCGCCGGCCTTGAGCTTGCCGTAGATGTCCTCGGCGTAGAAGCGGTTCTCGGCGCTGTGCGTGGAGTGGTAGTTGTCGAAGGCGACGCCGAAGGCGGTAAAGTCGCGCAAGTGCTCACCATGCACGCGGTTGATGAGTTGCTCGGGGGTGAGACCCTCCTTCTCGGCGCGCAGCATCACCGGCGTGCCGTGGGTGTCGTCCGCGCAGACGTAATGCACCGCATGGCCGCGCATGCGCTGGTAGCGCACCCAGATGTCGGCCTGGATGTAGCCCACGAGGTGGCCGAGGTGGATGTCGCCGTTGGCGTAGGGCAGGGCGTTGGTGACGAGGAGCTTGCGGGACATGGTGGGTGCGGGGATCGAATCGGTGTAAAGGCGCGAGTTTAACAAAGCGGCGTCGAGCGGGCCGCGCTACCGCTGCGCTGGGGGTGGGCTTTTGTGCAGCGGCAGCGCAGGCTGTGCCCTTTTGTGCGCAGCAGCGGGCGTCCCGTACGCGCAAGTCTCGCCGCTTGCGCCGGTCTTCTCACGAGCTCAGGGCAGGCGTGACAGGATCAGTTCGACGCGGCGGTTGCGCACGCGCCCTTCTTCGGTGGCATTGGCGGTCAGCGGGTCGGCTTCGCCCCGGCCGTCGGCGGAGAGGCGCTCTAGCGCGATGCCGCGGTCGCGCAGATGGGTGACCACGGCTTCGGCGCGTGCAATCGACAAACGCAGGTTCACCATCTCGCTGCCTTGGCTGTCGGTGTGGCCGATGACTCGAATGGCCACCCCCGGCTCGCCGGCGAGCGGGACCGCGAGGACGTCGAGCACGTTCAGCAGTGCCGGGCGGATCGTGGTGCTGCCGCTGGTGAAACCGTCGGCGACCGGGATCTGCACGCGAAAGCCGCCGACGTTGGCGGCGCCGATCTCGACCCCGGGTTTTCCACCGGTCGCTGCAGCGAGCCGGTCGCGCAGCGCCGACCATTCCGGAGCGGGGGGGGCGGTGCGGACCAGCGCGTGGCGACTGACCGTGTCGGAGCCCGGTCCGATGGCGTCCGGGGTGGCGCAGGCGGCGAGCAGGCCTGCGGCGAGCAGGGTGGCGAGTGGGGTGTAAAGGCGGGATGCGATGGGGTGAACGTTCATGGGTCTGGCGCGATGGGGGGCAGTGCGCGTCATGGCGGCGCGCTGAAGATTCGGTGGGGCGCTGCGGCAGCGAGAAACCCTGCGCAGAACGCGGATGAGTCCGGCGCCCCGCTCCGGTATGATTCTGCCGCTTCCACCCGGCGCCGGGTGTACCGATTTTCGAGGAAAACGCGATGAGTCTTGATCAGCAAACCGTAACCGAAGCGCTCAAGCAGGTGATCG
>JAKLLJ010000241.1 GCA_023150215.1 Thauera sp.
GATGCCCGGCCACACCTGGCTGGTGCTCGGTGACATGGGCGAGGTCGGCGAGACCAGCGCTCAGGTGCACGACGAGATCGGCGGCTACGCCAAGAGCAAGGGCATCGACGGACTGTTCGCGCTGGGCGAAATGAGTGCGGTGGCAGCGCACAATTTCGGCGAGGGCGGGCGCCATTTCGCCTCGCCGGAAGCGCTCGTCAAGGCGCTCGTCGGCCGCCTCGACGCCGACTCGGTGGTGCTGGTGAAGGGCTCGCGCTTCATGCGCATGGAAAGAGTGGCGGATGCGCTTGCGGCAATGCACAATCCCGCCCCTTCAACGGAAACCGGCTCCTGACATGTTGTTGGAACTCGCTCTCTGGCTCGGCCAGGACACTCGTGGCTTCAACGTCTTCGGCTACATCACGCTGCGGACCGTGCTCGCCGCCCTCACCGCACTGGCGATCTCGCTGGTTGCCGGCCCCGGCGTCATCCGCTGGCTCGCGGCCAAGAAGATCGGCCAGGCGGTGCGCGATGACGGCCCCAAGTCGCACCTGACCAAGGCGGGAACGCCGACCATGGGCGGGGCGCTGATCCTGATCGCGATCGGCATCACCGTCCTGCTGTGGGGCGACCTCGGCAACGATTACGTGTGGGTGACCCTGTTCGTGACCCTCGGCTTCGGCGCCGTGGGCTGGGTGGACGACTGGCGCAAGGTTGTCCATCGCGACCCCAAGGGCTTGGCGAGCCGGTGGAAATACCTGTGGACCTCGGCGATCGCGCTCGCGGCGGCGATCTACCTCGGCGTCACCGCCGACACCCCGGCCGAGACCGAGCTGATCGTGCCCTTCTTCAAGGCGGTGGCCTATCCGCTGGGGATCTTCGGCTTCATCGCGCTGACCTATTTCGTGATCAACGGTACCAGCCACGCGGTCAACCTGACCGACGGTCTCGACGGCCTGGCGATCATGCCGACCGTGATGGTCGCGGGGGCGCTGGCGATCTTCGCCTATGTCGCCGGCCACGTCGGCTTCTCGAAGTATCTCGGTGTGCCCTATGTGGCGGGCGCAGGGGAGCTGGCGGTGTTCTGCGGCGCGATCTGCGGCGCGGGGCTGGGCTTTTTGTGGTTCAACGCCTATCCGGCGGAAGTCTTCATGGGGGACGTCGGTGCGCTCGCACTCGGCGCCGCGCTCGGCACGATCGCCGTCATCGTTCGCCAGGAGATCGTGCTCTTCATCATGGGCGGCCTGTTCGTCGCCGAGACGCTTTCGGTGATGGTGCAGGTGCTGTACTTCAAGGCCACCGGCGGCAAGCGCATCTTCCGCATGGCGCCGTTGCACCATCACTACGAGCTGAGCGGCTGGAAGGAAACCCAGGTCGTGGTCCGCTTCTGGATCATCACCATCATGCTCGTGCTGTTCGGGCTGTCGACGCTGAAACTGCGATGAGCGAACTTACGGGCAAACATGCTCTCGTCCTCGGGCTCGGCGAGTCCGGACTCGCGATGGCGCGCTGGTGCGCGTTGCGCGGCGCGCGCGTGCGCGTGGCCGACAGCCGCGCCACGCCGCCCGGGCTGGGTGCGCTGCGCGAGGATGCGCCGCTGGCCGAGATCGTCACCGGCGAGTTCGGTGCCGAGGTGCTCGACGGCATCGATCGGGTGGTGCTCAGTCCCGGGCTCGACCCGCGCGTGGGCGTCGCCGCCGAGGCGCGCCGCCGCGGCCTGCCGATCACCGGCGAGATGAGCCTGCTCGCGCAGGCCCTCGACGAGCTCGGGGTGCGTGCGCAGACGCGCGTCCTCGCCATCACCGGCACCAACGGCAAGACCACCACCACTGCGCTCACGGCGGCGCTCGCCCGCTCGGCCGGCATCGATGCGGTGGCGGCCGGCAACATCAGCCCCGCTGCGCTCGACGTGCTGATGGAGCGTCTCGAGATCGGCGCCGAGTTGCCGGCGTGCTGGGTACTCGAGCTGTCGAGCTTCCAGATCGAGACCATGCATGGCCTGGCTGCGGAGGCGGCGACCGTGCTCAACGTCACCGACGATCACCTCGATCGCTACACCGACCTCGACGACTATGCGAGGACGAAGGCCGCGATCTTCGAGGGGCAGGGCGTGCAGGTGCTCAATCGCGAGGATGCCCGCGTGGCGGCGATGGCGCTGCCCGGGCGTCGCGTGATCCGCTTCGGCACCTCGGCGGCCACCGCGGCGCAGGATTATGGGCTCGCCGAGGTCGATGGCCAGACCTGGCTGGTGCGCGGCGGCGAACGCCTGCTCGCGCTCGCCGAGTTGCCGCTCGCCGGCCGCCACAACGCGGCCAATGCGCTTGCCGCGCTCGCGCTGTGCGAGGGCGGGCTCGGCATCGCTCCGCAGCGACTGATTGCCGGGCTCAAGGCTTTCCGCGGCCTGCCGCATCGCGTCGAGCTGGTCGCCGAACGCGCCGATGGCGTGCGCTTCTACGACGATTCCAAGGGCACCAATGTCGGTGCCACGGTGGCGGCGCTCGCCGGCACCGACTGCCCGGTGGTGCTGATCGCCGGCGGCGACGGCAAGGGCCAGGACTTCTCCCCGCTCGCGCCGGTGCTTGCCGGCAAGGCGCGCGTGCTGGTGTTGATTGGCCGCGACGCCGATCGCATCGAGCAGGCGGTGGCCGGCTGCGGGGTGCGCGTCGAACGCGCTGCCGACCTCGACGCCGCGGTCGACCTTGCCAACGCCTGCGCACAGCCTGGCGACGCGGTGCTGCTGTCGCCCGCGTGCGCCAGCCTCGACATGTTCCGCAATTACGCGCATCGCGCCGAAGTCTTCGTCGCTGCGGTGCGTCGCCTGCCCGGAGTGCAGTCGCGATGAAGTTCGCCAGCACGCTCAGCGGCCTCCTGCAGCGCAACGGCAGCGGCGCGCCCGATCCGGCGCGCACGGCTGCCGCGCGCCTCGTCCGCCATGGCGCGCCGGCGCGCGAGCTCGACCTGCTGCTGATCTGGTCCGTGGTGGGCCTGCTCCTGCTTGGCCTGGTCATGGTGTATTCGGCCTCGATCGCGATTGCCGAAGGCAGCCGCTTCACCGCATATCAGTCGCACTATTTCCTGCTGCGCCACGCGGTCTTCCTCGCGGTGGGCGTCGGCCTCGGGCTGGTGTGCTTCCAACTGCCGATGGCGCGCTGGCAGCAGCTCGCCCCGGCGCTGTTCGTGGCCGGTGTGGTCCTGCTGGTGGTGGTGCTGATCCCTGGCGTTGGGCGCGAGGTCAACGGCGCGCAGCGCTGGCTTTCGCTTGGGCCGATCAACCTGCAGCCGTCCGAGCTGATGAAGATCTTCGCCGCGCTCTACGCCGCCGACTACACGGTGCGCAAGCTCGATGTGATGGGCAGCTTCATCAAGGGCTTCCTGCCGATGCTGGTGGTGATCCTCTTCGTCGGCTTCCTGCTGCTGCGCGAGCCCGACTTCGGCGCCTTCGTCGTCATCACCACGATCGCCTTCGGCATCCTCTTCCTCGGCGGCGTCAATGTGCGCATCTTCGTGCTGCTCGCGCTGCTGGCGGTGGTCGGCTTCGTCGTCCTGATCTGGACCTCGCCCTACCGCCGCGACCGCATCTTCGGTTTCATGGACCCGTGGCAGGACGCCTACGGCAAGGGCTACCAGCTCTCCCATTCGCTGATCGCCTTCGGTCGCGGGGAGTGGTTCGGGGTCGGCCTCGGCGGCAGCGTGGAGAAGCTCTTCTACCTGCCCGAGGCCCACACCGACTTCCTGCTCGCGGTGATTGCCGAGGAACTCGGCTTCGTCGGGGTGCTGACCGTGGTGCTGCTGTTCGCGCTCGTCGTCCATCGGGCCTTCATCATCGGCCGTGAGGCCATCAAGCTAGAGCGCTACTTTGCCGGCTTGGTCGCGCAGGGCATCGGCCTGTGGATGGGTATCCAGTCCTTCATCAACATGGGCGTCAACATGGGCCTGCTGCCCACCAAGGGGCTGACCCTGCCGCTGATGAGCTTTGGCGGCTCGGGCATCGTCGCCAACTGCATCGCGCTCGCGATCCTGCTCCGGGTGGACTGGGAGAACCGCCAGCTGATGCGGGGAGGGCGCGCATGAAGACGCTGATGGTGATGGCCGGCGGCACCGGCGGCCACATCTTCCCGGGCATCGCGGTGGCCGAGGAGCTGCGTGCCCGGGGTTGGCGCATCGTCTGGATGGGCAACCCCGAGGGCATGGAGGCGCGCATCGTGCCGCCGCGCGGCTACGACACCGCCTGGGTGCGCTTCGGTGCGCTGCGCGGCAAGGGCCTGCTGCGCAAGCTGCTGCTGCCGGTGACCCTGCTCTCCGGCTTCTGGCAGGCGCTGCGCGAGATCCGCCGCGTCCGCCCCGACGTGGTGCTGGGCATGGGGGGCTACATCACCTTTCCGGGCGGCATGATGGCCGCGCTGCTCGGGCGTCCGCTCGTGCTGCACGAGCAGAACTCGGTCGCCGGCCTGGCCAACCGTGTGCTCGCGCGCGTGGCCGACCGCGTGCTGAGCGGCTTCCCCGAGGTGCTGGAACAGGCCGAGTGGATGGGCAACCCGGTGCGCGCCGAGATCGCCGCGGTACTGCCGCCGGCCGAACGCATGGCCGGACGCTCGGGCCCGCTGCGCGTGCTGGTGGTGGGTGGCAGCCTGGGCGCCGCGGTGCTCAACGAGACCGTGCCGCAGGCGCTGCTGCGCCTTCCCGCCGAGCAGCGCCCGGTGGTGGTGCATCAGGCTGGCGAACGCCAGATCGAGGCCTTGCGCGCGGCGTACGCGCGCGCCCAGGTCGACGGCGAGCTGCGCCCCTTCATCGACGACATGGCGGCGGCCTACGCCGACGCCGACCTGGTGATCTGCCGCGCCGGCGCGCTCACCGTGGCCGAGCTCGCCGCGGCCGGGGTGGCCAGCCTCTTGGTGCCCTTCCCCTACGCGGTGGACGACCACCAGACCGGCAACGCGCGCTTCCTCGCCGACCGCGGCGGCGCCTATCTGCTGCCGCAATCCGAACTAACGCCCGACCGCCTGGCGGGCATCCTGTCCAGTCTTGACCGCGGCCGCCTGCTGCACATGGCCGAGAACGCGCGCGCGCTCGCGAAGCCGCTCGCGGCCGTCGCGGTGGCGCACGTGTGCGCCGAGCTGGGCGGTGGAGAACAAGCATGAAGCACAAGGTCAGGAACATCCACTTTGTCGGCATCGGCGGCGCGGGCATGAGCGGCATCGCCGAGGTCCTCGCCAACCAGGGTTATCGCGTCAGCGGTTCGGACCTTGGCGACAACGCCGCCACCCGCCGCCTGCACAAGATGGGCGCGCACGTGGTGC
>JAKLLJ010000242.1 GCA_023150215.1 Thauera sp.
TGGGGGGGTTGGGGGTCAAAGTCGGTCGAGGTGAGGCGCGGGCATGAGCGCAGCACGAAGCCGTGGTCGCGGCGGGACAAGAACGAGGATTCGCGGCTTCCGCCGCTCCTACACGGCCCCGACGCGGTCGCAAGCACCTGCAAGAGCGGCCACCACCACCCGTAGGAGCGGCGGCGGCCGCGAACAAGCACCGATCACCGCCAACGCAGCCCCCACCGATCATCACGAACGCAAAACGCCACCGACCACCTGTAGGAGCGGCGGAAGCCGCGAACAAGCGAACCTTCCCCGCGCAAGCCGCCCCACCCGCATCACTGCACCGGTTCGACCGCAGTGACCGTCAGCGCACCGCCGACCTTCTCGACCGCGAACCGGATCTTGTCGCCCGCCTTGACCTGATCAAGCATGCCCGGCTCGGCCGCGCGGAACACCATGGTCATCGCCGGCATGCCGAGCGACTCCAGGGGGCCATGGGCAATGGTCAGCTTGCCAGCCGACTTGTCGATCTTCTTGACCGTGCCCTCGGCCAGCTTGGCGTTGGCTTCGGCCGGGGCACTCGCCCCGCCGTGATGTGCATCGTGATCGGCCTGTGCGAACGCAAGCGGGGCGCCGCCGCCGAGCAAGGCCAGGAGCGCAGTGGTGATGAGGGTCTTTTTCATGATGGGCTTCTCCAAGGGTTCAAATTCTGTGTGAGTTCGAGAGTGAGCACGATTATGCGAAGCGCTCACCAACGGGACGCTGACGCACGGATTACATTTCTGTCAGCCGACCTTGATCGTGCCGATCATGCCGGCCTGGAAGTGGCCGGGAATCAGGCAGGCGAACTGGAAGTCCCCCGCACGGTTGAAGTGCCAGATCATTTCTCCGCGCCCACCTGGCGCGACATGCGACATCCACGGTTCGTCATGTTCCATCTCCGGGAAGCGCTGCATCATCTCCGCGTGCTCGGCAAGCGTCTTGGGCGTACCGACCACCATCTCGTGCATCACCGCGCCTCGATTTTCGTGGGTGAATCGGATCGTCTCGCCCAGACGCACCTCGATGCGGTCCGGAACGAAGCGCATCTCATCGGTCATCACGATGGCGATCGCGCGCGAGACGGCTTTCGCGTCCCCCGCAATCCCCCATTGCTGCTGCTCCTTGGGGGTATCGGACGCTGCTTTGTCGGCATGTTCGGCATTGCCATGGGCGAACGTGCTGCGGTGAACGGCAAGCACACCGGCGGCAAGGCTGGTGGCCAGAAATCGACGACGACTTTTCATGGGAATCTCCTTCTCTGTGGGTTGAATCTTGTTGGTGTTGTCGTGGGGGCTGATTACGAGGCGATCGACTTCAATGCCCCTGATGGCCGGCAGGCTTGCGAACCGTCATCTCGACCGATCGCGCAGGCTCGGTGCGCGGCATGCTCGAGGGTCCGGCTGCAGCACTGCGCGCCGGTTCGGGTAGCGCCGCGCCCGCCCACTCGTAGGCCACCGTCCCCTTCGGGTGCTTGAACCAGCCCGGGTCGCGGTAGTCGCCCCGCTGCTCACGCCGTACCTTGAGCACGGTGAACATGCCGCCCATCTCGATGGCGCCGAACGGCCCCTGCCCGGTCATCATCGGCAGGGTGTTGTCGGGCAGGGGCATCTCCATCTCGCCCATGTCGGCCATGCCGCGCTCGCCCATCAGCATGTAATCGGGCACCAGCTTCTGGATGCCCTCGACCAGGCCGCGATGGTCGACGCCGATCATGGTCGGCACGTCGTGGCCCATCGCATTCATGGTGTGGTGCGACTTGTGGCAGTGCATCGCCCAGTCGCCCTCCTCGTCGGCGATGAACTCGATCTGGCGCATCTGGCCGACGGCGACGTCGGTGGTGACCTCGGGCCAGCGCGACTCCGGCCGCGTCGGCCCGCCGTCGGTGCCGGTAACCTCGAACTCGTGGCCGTGGATGTGGATCGGGTGGTTGGTCATGGTCAGGTTGCCGATGCGCACCCGCACCCGGTCGCCCTTCCTGACATTGAGCGAGTCGATGCCCGGAAAGGCGCGGCTGTTCCAGGTCCACAGGTTGAAGTCGAGCATCGTGTTGATCTTGGGCACGTAGCTGCCGGGCTCGATGTCGTAGGCGTTGAGCAGGAAGCAGAAGTCGCGGTCCACGCCCGCGATGTGCGGGTGCGGCGCGCGCGGATGCGTGACCCACATGCCCATCATGCCCATCGCCATCTGCACCATCTCGTCGGCGTGCGGGTGGTACATGAAGGTGCCGGGGCGGCGGGCGACGAACTCATAGACGAAGGTCTTGCCCGGCGGGATCTGCGGCTGGTTGAGGCCGCCGACCCCGTCCATGCCGTTGGGCAGGCGCTGGCCGTGCCAGTGGATGGTGGTGTGCTCGGGCAGGCGGTTGGTGACGAAGATGCGCACGCGGTCGCCTTCGACGACCTCGATCGTCGGCCCGGGCGACTGGCCGTTGTAGCCCCACAGCCGCGCCACCATGCCGGGGGCGATCTCGCGCTCGACCGGCTCGGCGACGAGGTGGAACTCCTTCACGCCGTTGCGCATGCGCCAGGGGGCGGTCCAGCCGTTCAAGGTGACGACCGGGTCGTAGGGGCGGCCATTGGGTGGTGTCAGCGGCGCGGCCGTCGCGGCGCTGGTCTGAATCACGGGTTCGGGCAGCGCGGCGAGCGCGGTGCGGTTGACGGTTCCGGCAGCGGCCAGCAGGCCTGCCCCGGCGAGAAAGCTGCGTCGGGTGGTCATCAGCGTCTCCGGAAAGCTCAGTGGCCACCGCCGGCTTCTGCCGGCGATGCGCCCGATTGAAGGGTGAGCGGCACGATCGGCTGGCCGAGCAGGCTGGCCTTGAGCGCCGCCTCGGCACGCCAGAAGTCGCGTTCGGCCTCGATCGCCTGCACCACGCTCGCCGACTGCGCGCGCGCGGCGGCAAGCAGCTCGAACACGCCGATCAGCATCCCGTTGTACTGGAGCACCGACTCTTCGGTAATGTTCTGACGCAGTGGAACCACCTCTCTGCGGTAGTGGCGCGCGAGGTCGTATGCACTGCGGTAGCCCTCGTAGGCCACGCGGACCTGGGAGCTGGCGTTATTGGCAACCTCGAGGGTGCGGTTGAAGGCCGAGAGATAGCGGGCCTCACTGCTGGCGCGGGCCGCATCGCCGAAGTCGAACAGGGGCAGCGGCAGCTCGATCTCGAAGCCACGTTGCGTCGATTCACCGGTCTCGCTGTTGCGCACGCCGGCCACATGCAGGCCATTGACGACGCTGGTGACCCGCGTCAGACCCAGGCTCTTCGCCGTCCGGTCGAGATCGGTGCGGGCGATGCGCACGTCGAGCCGGTTCTCCAGCAACGCCGCACCGGCGGTGGCTTCGTCCATCGGCGCCTCGGGCAAGGCCGGCAACTGATCTGGCAGGCGTAGCGCCTGCGCCTGGCTCGGGGTCAGCCCCAAGCGCTGGATCAGCGCCTCGCGCGCGGCGGTGGCGTTCTGACGGGCGCGGATCAGGTTGGCCGTCTCCTCGGCGGCCAGCGCCTGCTCGCGGGCGCGCTGCAGGCGGCTGAAGTTGCCCGTGGCCTGCATCCGACGCGCGAGTTCGGCAGCGGTACCAGCGGCCGTGGCCACTTCCTCCCGGTAGTGCGCGACCTGTCGCGCCGCGACCGCATCGACCCAGGCCTGGCGCACCTCCGTGACGGTGCTCAACAGCGCAATCGAAGACTGCAGCCGGGTCTGCTGCTGGCGGAACTCGGCCTGCTCCAGCCGTGCAGGCAGGAACAGCAGGTCGAACAGCGAGATGCCGAGCGAACGGCCGATGTCGAGTTCGCGGCCCTCGGCGCCCGAGCGAAACAACCGCTCGAAGGTGAACACCGGATTGCCGATGCGAGCGGAACCGGTCGCATCCGCCGAGGCCACGGCGGCTTCCGCCAGCAGGGACTGGAAGGCCGGGCTGTAGCCGAGCGCGATGCGCACCGCGTCGTCAATTGCGAGCGGCTGGGCCAGCAGCCGATCGACCTCGGTGCGCATCGCCTCGCGCTCGGGGTCCGAGCGCAGCCAGCGCACCTCGCTGCCCGTCTGCTCGCGCGCAAAGCGCTCAACCTCGGCGAAGTTCTCATCGATCGCAACGCTGGCACACCCGGTCAGCACGGTAGCAGCCAGCAAGGATATGGGGAGACTGCCTCTCATCGCTCGCCCCCTTTCGACGACGGCGCGAGGTGGCCCATGTGCCCGCCCAGGCGTCTGGCCTCGTCGTTGGCATCCTTCCACGACCGCAGGGGCTCATCGACACGGTAGGGCCGATATTCGTTCAGGGGCGAGCGATAGACCGGAAGGGGCTGAGGCTTGGGTTGCTCACTCGCTGGGGCAGTCTGGGTCGCGCCGAGCGCGGGGTCAGCGGGGCTTGATGGCGAGGAGGACTCGGCCTGCGCGCCCGACACGAGCGCCACGGCGACGGCCAATCCTCCACCGAGGTGGATGATTCGTCTCTGCATGGGGAATGTCTCTTTGTTGGTCTTGTGTTGAACCGGACGCAGAGCGACCGACGAACTCGCCGCTCCGCGTCTCAATGCTCAGTTGGGCATCGCCGGCTTGGCGGCCGGGTGCATCTTCATCATGTTCTGCATCATGCCCATGTGCTCTTGCATCATCTTCATGTGCTCCTGCACGAGCCTCGGGTCCATCATCATGCCGCCCATCCCTCCAGCCCCGGGTCCAGCCCCGGCGCCCTTCATCATCGGGCCGGCGCCCATCGGTCCTCCCTGCATCTGGCCACCCATCATCGGGCACCCGGCGGGCGTGCCCTGCGATGCTGCCTCCAGGGCCTTGATCTGCTCCTCCATCAGGGCCATGCGACGTTCGGGGTCGGTCTCGGCACGGATCGACTTCATGCGGGCCTGAAGTGCGGGGCCACTCGCTGCGGGCGGCCAGGGCTGCGCCTGCTCGGTCGTCTGAGCGAGGACCGGACTGCCGTGCAGGGCTGCGGCCAGAGCGGCAACGGGCATGAGCCCGGCGAGACGGAATAAACGCAGTTTCATGATCGATCTCCCATCGGTTGCGGGGTTCCGTCGCGATACGGAACGATGTGCCACGCAGGGCATGTTGCGCCCGCCCGCCTGTCGTCGGCCTGACCTGGACATTACATTTCTGTAATTCCGCCTGCTCTCCCGCACCCCGGAGGCAGAATCGGTCACCGGCAGCACGAACCGAGTAGGAGCGAAACAATGAAGATCCTGATCGTCGAAGACGAAGTGAAGACCGGCGACTACCTGCGCCAGG
>JAKLLJ010000243.1 GCA_023150215.1 Thauera sp.
CGAGGTCCAGACTCTGCTCCAGCGTCTGGGTGCCGACCACTATCAGCGGTCCGCTGGGGCGTCCTTTCCCGAGTTGGGCTTCGACCGTCGCATCGAGCATGGGCCGATCTTCGCGCGAGAAGCGGCTGTGGTGCAGCGTGATGACGCCATCACGATTAAAGAGCCAGGCTGCGTTGGGTGTGGCCGCTTCGAGCGCTGCAAGGGTGGCGATGGCTGCCGGCACGGTGTTTCGGATCACCAGCACGCGGGCGCCCTGTTCGGCGGCTTCGAGCGCAAGGGCGGCGACGCGCTGCGGGTTATCGATGGCGTCCTCACACTGCCAGGCGACCCGCTTTTCTCGTGGTGCGCCGCTTGTGGAACGAAGGCCTGCGGCATCGCTTATGGCAGGGTAGGGAAGGCAGCTTGCTTGGGCGAGTGAGAGCAAACGCTTCGCATTGCGCTTTCCGGCAGAGAGGTAGCGAGTCCGTGCCGCTGCGCCGAGCGTCGCGGACAAAAGCAGCGCGTGGCCGCCGAGCGCAAGTTGTGCGTCGATGAGCTGTTCGATCAACACGCCCATGTAGGCGTCGGATGCGTGCACTTCGTCGATGACAAGCAGCGAACGCGCCGTCAGTGCATGGCGCAGGTGAGCATGCTTGACTTGCAGCGTGCCGAGGAGCGCCTGGTCGACCGTGCCGACGGCAACCGGTGCGGCGAGGAAGCGCTTCGCACTCTCTCCCGCCCATCGCCGACCTGCTTCGATATCGGACGGATCGTCGCTCCACAACACCTTGAAATCGGGTAGCGCCCGAGCGGTTTCCCCATCCGCGGCGGCATAGCCGGCCAATGCCCGAACCGTGAGCGGGGCGCCCTCGGGCCAAGCGCGCGAAAGCGCCTCGCGAACGCGCCGGTATGCCTGTGAAGCGGCTACGCGGGTCGGCAGGGCGAAGTAAAGACCGTCGACTTCGCCACGCGCGAACAGATGAAGGTAGCGCCACAGCGCGGCTTCGGTCTTGCCGCTGCCGGTCTCGGCTTCGAGCACGACAACCTGACCGAGCGTCTGGTCGGACATTGCGGACTGGGCGCGGTAGGGCGTGGCCGTATCGAATACCTCGCCAAAATCTGGCGATGCCTGCTCGAACCGCTTACGGTAAGGCTCAGGATCGAGGCCGATCTCGCGCACCGCTGTCGATGCCAGTTCACGGCTGCTGGCGAGGCGATCTCGATCACCCAGATTCGAGAATGGGAAAAATCGAGTGTCCGAACCCAACCAGTCGGCCAATTGGACGAGGCCGGCGAAATAGTGTGCAAAGCGCGGCGTATCGGGAAGCGGCGCGCACCCCTCGACGAATGCCTCGGGAACGAACCGCTGGAGGGCGGCGCCGATGCTCGTCAGCTGTTCGGCTGGGTCATAGTCACTTTGCCTGGACCAATGAATCCTGGCGTTGAACCAGTCGGGTGCGTTGGCGATCGGCCGTCCATGGTGCGCAATGCTGGCGCGTAGCAAGTTGTCCACGGTCTCGGGCGCCCCCCAGCCGCAGATTTCAAGGATAGGCAGGTGCAGCAGGAGCGCCTCGGCTTCTTCGCTGTGATTACTGCCTTCGAGCAGCGCGATTGCCTCGGCGCTGTGCCCTGCGGTCAGTCTGCCGCGCGGCCGCTCCTCGTTTAGCCAGCGCTTTGCCTGGAACCCCGCGTTCGCTTTGCCAAGGTCATGGAGAAAAGCGAGGGCAGCAAGCCGCGCGATGTCGCGATGGTCGAGGCCACGCCCTGCAACTGCCTCAAGGGAGCGGCGGACGGCTCGGCACGCGCACAGCGCCTCAAAAACCGCCGCGACGTCCGCTAGATGATCGACCAGCGGATGCCATTCGATACCGTCCGCGGAACGGTCCAGCTTGCCAAATGCGAAGGCTTCACTCAGGTTATGGCGCATCGGATTTTTTTCACCTAGCCTCGATGGGCTGGAAAAAATGCATTGGTGATTACTCGTATTGTGCACCGAATATCTACTTCGCGAGTGGCATGTGATCCACCTAGCCGGGCTGCTAAGGATTCCACAGATAATCGGGGTGAGAACGAAGTAGATCGTTCGAAGCTAGAATTCCAAGGATCCCCAGGAGAAACCTCACCCATGCCCGACCGCTGCGCCTGGTGCGGCACCGATCCGCTCTACACCGCCTATCACGACCTCGAATGGGGCGTGCCCAGTCACGATGACCGTCACCTCTTCGAGATGCTGGTGCTCGAGGGTGCGCAGGCGGGCTTGAGCTGGATCACGATCCTGCGCAAGCGCGAGAACTACCGCCGCGCCTTCGACGATTTCGACGCTGACAAGGTCGCCCGTTACACCGCGGCCGACGTCGAGCGCTTGATGGCCGACGCCGGCATCGTGCGCAACCGGCTGAAGATCGAGTCGGCGATCGCGAACGCGCGTGCGACGCTTTCCGTGCGCGAGCGCTTCGGCTCGCTGGACGCGCTGCTGTGGAAATTCGTGGATGGTGTGCCGCGTGACGGTGCGCGCCGCACGCTCGCCGACCTGCCGGCCGAGACGGTGGAATCGAAAGCCATGAGCCGCGAGCTGAAGCGGCTGGGTTTCCGCTTCGTCGGGCCGACGGTGTGCTACGCCTTCATGCAGGCGGTGGGGATGGTGAATGATCACGTGGAGGGCTGCTTCCGCCAGCGCGAGATCGACGAGCTGCTGGCCGCGGGGCGGCGGTAGGCCAGGCGCGGGGCGCTATACTCCGCGCCGGATTTCACCCGCACCGAGCCCATCATGACCGTCGACCGGCTCACCGGCGTGGTGTTCCTCGGCTTCGGACTCAAGCTCGCGGTGTCCCAGCCGGCGTGACGCCGTGCTCGCCGCAGGGGCGGGCGCAGCCGATTAGCCTTACTTCACCACCCCCCAGGCCTTGAGCCGGTTGTATGAGTACTGCGCGGCATTGCCCTGCTGGCTCTGGCGCAAGTAGGCGGCATAGTGCTGCGCAGCACCCTGACGGTTGCCCATGGACTCGAGAGAGACGCCTTTCAGGAAGGTGACGCCGGCGTCGCCCGGTAGCAGGCGGTCGAAGCGGTCGAGGTTCTGGAAGGCACGCGCGCCATCCCGCTGCTGCAGGGCGAGCACGCCGGCGAGCTTGTAGGCCTGCGCCTCCTGCGGGTAGATCTCGCGCGCGGCGTCGGCGTAGTTCGCCGCTTTCGCGGTCTGGCCCTGGGCCTGCAGGCACTGGGCCATGCGCAGGTTGCTGGCGTAGTCGCGCGGGGTCTTGGCCAACGCGGACTGGAATTCGGTCTGGGCCTTGGCGTACTGCCTGGTGGCCATCGCGGTCTCGCCGTTCTTGCAGGCGTCGATCGTGGGGCGGATGCGGCGCAGACTGGCGGTGCTGTCCATGAAGCGCTCGCGCCGAGCGTCCAGGCTGTTGCTGATGCGGTAGCGCGAATCGGCGGCGGCCTGCGCGGCCTCCATGCGCTCGCGGCTCATCGGGTGGGTGGAGAACATCGTCTGCAGCAGCGAGGGGGCGGATTTTTCCTCGGACACCAGCAGTTGATGCAGGCGCACCATGCCGGTGGCGGGGTAGCCGGCCTTGACGAGATATTCCTGGCCGAGGGCGTCGGCTTCGCGCTCGTGCTCACGCGAATAGCCCGCCAGCAGGGCGCTGGCGCCGATCTGCCCGCCCATGCTCATGAGCCCGCCCCAGTCGGAGCTCTGCGCCGCCACGTTGAGGCCGGCGAGCGCGGCCTGCGCAAGCAGGTTCTGCCCTTGGCGCTGGGCGGCGTGGCGGGCGTTGACGTGGCCGAGCTCGTGCCCGAGCAGGGCAGCGAGCTGAGCCTCGTCGTCGAGGTCGGCGAGGATGCCGCGCGTCACACCCATCGCGCCGCCGGGGAAGGTGTAGGCGTTGACGTAGTTGGCGTTGAGTACACGGTAGGAATACGGCATCTGCGGGCGATGGCTGAGCAGGCCCATGCGCTGGCCGATGCCGGCGACGTAGCGGTTGACCGACTCGTCCTGGATGGCGCCGAGATCCTGCGAGAACTGGTGCGGCGCGACCTGGGCGTCGGTCTGCTTCTCCTGCGCCTCGCTCATGCCGACGAGGATGGATTCGCCGGTGACCGGCGAGGTGGCGCAGCCGGAGAGGCCGGCGGCCGCGCCCGCGCCGAGCAGCCAGAGCGCCTGGCGGCGGGTGATGCGGTTGCGTTCGAGGCTGCGGGCGAGGTCGTCGAAGAAGCTCATGGCATTCGCTCGTCGAAGGACATGCGGGGATTGTAGCGGCGCGGAGGAAAGGTCTGGGGCAGGGCAGGGGCGATGGGCGTCGATGGGGACCGAGGCGCGGCAATCGCGACTTGCGTCGCTCCTACGGCACGCCAAGCGGTGATTTGGAAGAGCGACGCGAGTCGCGATCGGCCGGCGTGCCGGGGATTTGTAGGAGTGACGCGAGTCGCGATCGGGCGGTGGAGCGGGAAGGGGTGTCGGCGGGACGGAGCGGCGGCAATCGCGACTTGCGTCGCTCCTACGCATCGGCTGCGCGCTACAGCCACCTTGCCTTGCGGAAGCGCCACCACAGGAAGGTGCTGGCGCTGACGATGATGCCGAGGCCGGCGAAGTAGCCGTACTCCCACTCCAGCTCGGGCATGTGGTTGAAGTTCATGCCCCAGATCCCCGCGAAGGCGGTGGCCACCGCGAAGATGCCGGCCCAGGCCGCGAGGCGCTTGCTGACCTCGGTCTGGTCGATGGTGACCAGCGAGATGTTCACCTGGATCGCGGTGCCGATGGTCTCGCGGACACTGTCGAGCGAGGCGTCGATACGGGCGAGGTGGTCATACACGTCGCGGAAGTAGTGCCGGCTCTTGGCGCAGACCTCGGGCACACGCCCGCTGTGCAGCTTGCCGGCGGCCTCCATCAGCGGCAGCACGGCGTGCTTGAGCAGGGTGACCTTGCGCTTGAGGCGATAGAGGCGGCGCATGTTGGTGTTGCCCGCACCCTTGGTGAAGATGCGCTCCTCGAGCGCCTCGACCTCGGTCTCGAGCTTGTCGATGAGCGGGAAGTAGCCGTCGACCACCGCGTCCATGAGCGCGTACAGCACGTAGCCCGGGCCCTTGGCGAGCATCTTCGGCTCGCGCTCGCAGCGTGCGCGCACGCCGAGGAAGTCGCGGGCGTGGTTGTTGCGCACCGACAGGATGTAGTTGGTCCCGACGAAGACGTGCACCTCGCCGACCTCGAGCTTGCCCTCGCGCTCCTCGATCAGGTGCATGACGACGAAGAGCTCGTCGTCGTACTCCTCGACCT
>JAKLLJ010000244.1 GCA_023150215.1 Thauera sp.
GTTGAGGCTGGAAAGTGGGTCCGAAAGCGCCATCAGCTCGGCAACCTCGGCGGGCGACTTCTCGCGCAGGACCGTGATCAGTTCGGCGGCGTGGTCGAGGAAGTCGGGCTGGGTGAAGGAGACGGTGGTCGGCGGCGTCTTGTAGTCGAGTGCCTTGGCGGGGGAGATGACGAGGATCATGGGGGTCGTTGCTGGAAATGGCGGATTCACCGGGCCACCGGATGTTAACGCGAATCGCGACGCCGGCCCACGCGATACCGATCCACTCGACGTGGACTCACCCGACGTCAGCCCACCCGACATCGGCCAATTTGACAGCCCGGGAGCCTTTGCCCACCATGGGCGCCCGTTTTGCCCTCCCTCGCGCTTCATGCCCCCCGCCGACACTCTGCTCGCTCGCTCGCTCGCTGCCGTGTGGCATCCGTGCACCCAGATGAAGCAGCACGAGACCCTGCCGCTGGTGCCGATCGTGCGCGGAGAAGGACCGTGGCTGATCGACGCCGACGGGCGGCGGCTGCTCGACGGCATCAGTTCGTGGTGGGTGAATCTGTTCGGCCACTGCAACCCGCGCATCAACACCGCGCTCAAGGCCCAGCTCGACACGCTCGAACACGCGATGCTGGCCGGCTTCACCCACGAGCCGGTGGTGGCGCTGTCCGAGCGCCTCTCCGCGCTGACCGGACATCGCCTCGGCCACGCCTTCTATGCCTCCGACGGCGCCTCGGCCACCGAGATCGCGTTGAAGATGAGCGTGCATTACTGGCGCAATCAGGGCGAGCCGGGCAAGACGCGTTTCCTGAGCCTGGCCGGCGGCTATCACGGCGAGACGGTGGGCGCGCTCGCCGTCACCGACGTGGCGATCTTCCGCGATGCCTACGCGCCCCTGGTGCGCAGCGGCGTGACGGTGCCCACGCCCGACGCCCGCCTCGCGGCCGCGGGCGAGACCGCGGCCGACGTCGCCCGCCGGGCAGCGGCAGTGCTCGAGGCCCGGCTCAAGGCGCATCACCACGAGATCGCCGCCTTCATCGTCGAGCCGCTGGTGCAGGGCGCGGCCGGCATGGTGATGTACGACGCCGAATACCTGCGCCGCGCGCGCATGCTGTGCGACCGCTATCGCGTGCATCTGATCGCCGACGAGATCGCCGTCGGCTGCGGCCGCACCGGCAGCTTCTTCGCCTGGGAGCAGGTCGCCGGCCCCGCGGACCAGCCCGACCGCGGGATCGGCTGGCCGGATTTCCTGTGCCTGTCGAAGGGCATCTCGGGCGGTTACCTGCCGCTCTCGCTGGTGCTGACGACCGACCTGATCTACCAAGCCTTCTACGATGACCGCAGCACCCGCGCCTTCCTGCACTCGCACTCCTACACCGGCAACCCGCTCGCCTGCCGCGCCGCGCTGGCGACCCTGGACATTTTCGCCGAAGACCGCGTGCTCGACGCCAACCGCATCCGCGCCCGCCAGCTCGGCGACGCGCTGCAGGCGCGCGTCGGCAGGCACCCCGCAGTCCGCCACCTGCGCCAGACCGGCATGATCGCCGCCTTCGACGTCGCCGACGCGCCCGCCGGCTTTGCGCGCCGCTTCTTCGCCGCCGGGCTGGCCCATGGCGTGCTGCTGCGCCCGATCGGCGACACGGTGTACTTCATGCCGCCCTACGTCGTCGGCGAGACCGACATGGCCCACCTGGTCGACGGCGCAGCCGCGGCGCTCGACGACGCACTGGCCTGAGTGAGCGCCCCGATGCGAAGCCTCGACGAACTGCGCGCGAGCCTCGACAGCCTCGACCATGACGCGCTGCGCCGACGCCGGCGCAGCAACGCCCTGTCCTGCGCGCCGCAGGCCACGGTCGATGGCCGCGCGCTGATCGCCTTCTGCAGCAACGACTACCTTGGCCTGGCCAGCGCGCCGGCGCTCGCCGTCGCACTCGCCGAGGGCGCGACGCGCTGGGGCGCCGGCGCGGGCGCCTCGCACCTGGTGAGCGGCCACTACGACGTCCACGACGAGCTCGAGGCGGCGCTGGCACGCTTCGTCGGTTGCGCGCGTGCGCTGTATTTCTCCACTGGCTACATGGCCAACAGCGGCATCCTGCCCGCCCTGGCCGGGCGGGGCGATGCGATCTTCGCCGATCGCCTCAACCACGCCTCGCTGGTGGATGGCATGCTGCTGTCGCGCGCCAGCGTTCACCGCTATCCGCACGCCGACGCCGCCGCGCTCGACCGTCTGCTTGGCGCCAGCACGGCGCGGCGCAAGCTCATCGTCACCGACGCCGTGTTCAGCATGGATGGCGACCTCGCACCGCTGGCCGAACTGCTCGACCTCGCGGTGCGCCACGATGCCTGGCTGGTGGTGGACGACGCCCACGGCTTCGGTGTGCTCGGGCCGCAGGGCCGCGGCGCAGTCGCCGAAGCCGGGCTCGGCGCGCACCCCGAGGCCTGGCGGATCGTGCTGGTCGGCACGCTCGGCAAGGCGGCGGGGATCGCGGGCGCCTTCGTCGCCGGCCACGCCGATGTCGTCGAATGGCTGCTGCAGAAGACGCGCACCTACGTCTACACCACTGCTGCACCGCCAGCGCTCGCCCATGCGCTGCTCGAGAGCCTGCGCCTGATCGAGTCCGGCGACGCACGCCGGCAGCGCCTGCAGGCGCTGATCGACTGTTTCCGCGCCCACGCCCGGCTGCAGCGCTGGCGCCTGCTGCCCTCGCGCACGGCGATCCAGCCGGTGCTGATCGGCGCCAACGCCGAGACCCTGGCGGTCGCCAAGGCCTTGCTCGAAGCCGGGCTGTGGGTGCCCGCGATCCGTCCGCCCACGGTACCAGCCGGTAGCGCGCGCCTGCGCGTGTCCTTGACCGCCGCGCACGACGAGGCCGACGTGATCCGCCTTGCGCAGACGCTGATGCACCTCGAGCAGATCGGCGGTGGCCGATGAGCGCGGCGGGTCTATCCACCGCCGCCGCTGCGACCGACATCGTGCTGCTTCACGGCTGGGGACTGACACCGGCAGTGTGGGCGCCAATGCGGTCGCTGCTCGGCGGGCGGCGCAGTAGCGCGCCCGCCCTCCCCGGCCACGCCGGCGCTGCGGCCGCCAACGCCGCGACGCTCGCAGCGTGGTCCGAACACCTGGCGGCCCGGCTTGCGCCCGCGGCAACGCTGGTGGGCTGGTCGCTCGGCGCAATGCTCGCGCTCGACCTTGCACGCCGCTACCCCGCGCGGGTGGCCCGCCTGGTGCTGATCGGCGGGACGGCGCGCTTCGTGGCCGACGACGCCTCCCCCGCCGCCTGGCCCGGGCTTGCGCCGGCGACCGTGGAGGCCTTCCGCAGCGGTTTCGCGCGCGACCCCCACGCCACCCTGAAGCGCTTCGTGGCCCTGCAATGCTTGGGCGAGGCAGACCGGCGCTGCGTGCAGACGCAGCTTGGCGCGGCCCTGACGGCGCTCGACATCGGCGAGCAAGGGGACGAGCACAGGGACGCGCACATATCGCCCCCCGCCGCGCCGACGCGCGCCGTGACACCGACCGATCGCGCACCTGTGGCGCTGGCCGACGGGCTGGCGCTGCTCGCCGGCAGCGACCTGCGCGCGACGCTCGCGCAGATCGAACAGCCCTGCCTGCTCATCCATGGCGAACACGACGCGCTGATGCCGGTCGCCGCGGCACGGGCGATGGCGCACGCGCTGCCGGCATCCCGACTCGAGATCCTGCAGGGCAGCGGGCACGCCCTGCCCCTGTCGCGCAGCGCCGACTGCGCACGCCTCATCGCGGAGTTCTGGGATGCATGAAGCGGCCGCGCACCCGGCCCCGCCTGCCGCGCCGGATGCGGCCGCAGGCGCTGCGCCGATCATGACGCCGCGCGCGCGCCGGCAAGGCATCCGCAACGCCTTCGAGCGCGCGGCCGCACACTACGACGAAGCGGCCCTCATCCAGCGCGAGATCTGTTCCCGTCTGCGCGCCTTCGCCGTCGGCCTGGACCTGCAGGCAGGCGTGAGCATCGACGACACCGTCCTCGATGCCGGTTGCGGGACCGGATTCGGCTTTGCCGAGCTCGACCAGCTGTGTCCCGGCACAACGCGTATCGCGCTCGACCTCGCGCCGTCCATGCTCGCGCAGGCCGGGCGACGGCATGAACGAGCCCGCGCAAGGACGAATCGCGCGCAGTCGGCAACGGCCGCCGCGTGCGCCGAAAGTGCCCGCGCACACGATGCAGGCGGTTCATCCGGGCTCCTCGCGGTGTGTGGTGATCTGGAGCACCTCCCGCTCGCCAGCGGGCGCATCGCCCTGATCTGGTCCAGCCTGGCGATCCAGTGGTGCGAGCCCGGGCGGGCGCTGGCCGAATGCGCGCGCGTGCTCGCACCCGGCGGCGTCGCCCTGGTCGCCACACTCGGTCCGCGCACGCTGTGGGAACTGCGCGAGGCCTTTGCCCTCATCGATGGTGCACGCCACACCATCGACTTTCATTCGGCGACGGCCTGGGTGCGTGCGGCGCAAGCTGCCGCGCTGACGCCGATCGCCCATGAAACGCTCGAACTGCACGCCAGCGCGCCGGACCTGCGCGGCCTGTTGCAGGACATCAAGCGCATCGGCGCCGCCACGGTGGATGGCGGACGCCGACGCCAGCCGCTCGGTCGTGCGGCGTGGACGCGTCTGCAGGACGGCTACGAACGCCACCGCCGCAGCGATGGCCGCCTGCCCGCCACCTACGAGGTGATCCTGCTCGCCCTGCGCAAGCCCGCGCCGTCTCCCCCCTCACGATGAGGCAAGCCACCATGCCCGCGCGCGCCTGGTTCATCACCGGAACCGATACCGAAATCGGCAAGACCTACTCCACCTGCGCCCTGCTCCACGCCGCGCGCGCTCGAGGACTGATCGCGCTCGGCATGAAGCCGGTCGCCGCAGGCACCGAAATGATGGCCGGCGAGCGCGTGAACGAGGACGTCGCCGCCTTGCGCGCAGCGAGCAGCTTCGACCCCGGCCTCGGGCTGCTCAACCCCTGGTGCCTCGCCAGTCCGATCGCCCCTCACATCGCCGCGATCGAGGAAGGCGTGCACATCACATCCGGGCCGATCCGCGACGCGCTCGGCACCTTGCGCCTGAGCGCCGATGTGGTGCTGGTGGAAGGCGTGGGTGGTTTCCGGGTGCCGCTCGCAGACGATTACGACAGCGCCGATCTGGCACGCGAGCTCGCCCTGCCGGTCATCCTGGTGGTCGGGCTGCGCCTGGGCTCCATCAATCACACCC
>JAKLLJ010000245.1 GCA_023150215.1 Thauera sp.
GTCCGCCGCGGCTGTCGGGGAAGGCGCGCGCGAGCGCCAGGCCGGCCGCATGCAGGGCCGCGCTGGCGAGTGCGAAGCCGAGGCTGTAGCCGAGCAGTGTGGCGTCGCCCATCTCGGCGTGGTGGGCGTGGCCGTGGAAGAGCGCGAAGGCGGCGACCAGCGGCAGGCTCGCCGCCAGCGGCAGGCGTGCGGCGAACGCGACCAGCAGGCCCAGCACCAGCACCGAGGCGGCGATGCCGGCCTCGACCGCGGGCAGGGCGAGGCCGAGCGCGCCCAGGCCGGCGCCGGCGAGCATCGCCAGCACGAAGCCGGCGGGCAGCAGCACGCGCGTGGTGCCGGCCTGGCGCGCGGCGTAGAGGCCGACCGCGAGCATGGCCAGCAGGTGGTCGAGTCCGCCCAGCGGATGGGCGAAGCCGGCGGCGAAGCTGGCGGGTGCATGCCCGGGGTGGGCGAGCGCGGCCCCCGAGAGGCTTGCGAGCGCAGTGGCGGCGAGCACGGAGCGGAAGCGGATCGTCATGGTGGATTCTCCTGGAGTGCGGGATGGTCTTGCGGTGTTCAGGCGGCGGCCAGCATGCCCTGGCGCTCGATGAAGTCGATGATCTCGCCCAGGCCCTGGCCGGTCTTCTGGTTCGAGAACAGGAAGGGGCGATCTCCCCGCATCCTGCGCGCGTCGCGGTCCATGACCTCGAGCGAGGCGCCCACCAGCGGCGCGAGGTCGATCTTGTTGATCACCAGCAGATCGCTGCGGGTGATGCCCGGCCCGCCCTTGCGCGGGATCTTGTCGCCGGCGGAGACGTCGATCACGTAGATGGTCAGGTCCGAGAGCTCGGGCGAGAAGGTCGCGGCGAGGTTGTCGCCGCCGGACTCGACGAAGACGATGTCGAGTCCGGGAAAGCGCGCGTTCAGGCGGTCGACCGCCTCCAGGTTGATCGAGGCGTCCTCGCGGATCGCGGTATGCGGGCAGCCGCCGGTCTCCACGCCGATGATGCGCTCGGGCGCGAGCGCCTCGTTGCGCACGAGGAACTGGGCGTCTTCGGCGGTGTAGATGTCGTTGGTGACCACGGCGATGTCGTACCTGTCGCGCAGGGCCAGGCACAGCGCCAGGGTCAGCGCGGTCTTGCCCGAGCCGACCGGGCCGCCGATGCCGACACGCAGGGGGCCGCGCTGTGGGCTGTGATGTAGGTCACGATGGGCTCCGGCGTGCGGACGGGCGGTCGAGGCGGCGTGCGCGCCGGGATGCGCAGAAAGCGGGGTCATGATCTGAACAGCCTCGTGTATTGGGTTTCGTGCCGGCTGCTGGCGATGGCCAGGCCGGGGGTGTAGTTGCTCCAGCGCATCTCGGGCAATACCAGGGCGGCCTCGACGAGCGCCGGGATGCGCTCGCCGAGCGTGGCGAGCAGGCGCTGTCCGGCGCTCTGGCCGAGCGGCACGGCCTTCACCGCCGCCATCACCTGGTTCTCGGCCCAGGCCCACAGGTAGGCGGCGAGCGCCTGCTCGGGCGGCACCTGCCACGCCGCCGCAGCCGCCGACCAGGCGGTCGGAAAGCACGGGGCCTCCATCGCCAGCAGGCGCGCGCGCCAGCCGGGCAAGGCGGCGAAGGCGTCGAGCTCGGCGAGCAGCCTCACCAGCGACCAGCCCATCTGCACCGTCTCGGCGCGCAGCTCGGCGGTTTCGCGGCTGGCGAGGAAGTCGGCGTCCAGACGCGCCACCTCGCCATCTTCGCCTTGTGACCACGCCATGAGCTGGCGGGCCAGCAGCGGCGCCTCGAAGCGCGCCAGGCTCCATTCCAGCAACTCCCCGATCCAGGCCGCGGCCTCCGCCTCGGTGCGCACGAGGCCGCTCTCCACCGCCCACTCCAGGCCCTGCGAGTAGGTGTAGGCGCCGACCGGCAAGGCCGGGCTGGCCAACTGCAGCAGCCGCAGCAGCGGCAGGAGGCCGGGCACCGGGAGGGATGTGGTGGTGCTCATCGCCCCGCCATCAGGTGGATGCGCGCGCCGCTGCCGTCGCCCGGGTGCTGGTGGCCGGGCGCGTAGGCGCCGGCCTCGGGCTCGAAGGGCGCGCACAGCGCGCTCACGCGCGCGCCCAGCCCCACCAGCATGCCTTCGAGCACGTGGTCGGCCTGGATGCGCAGCCAGTCGCCGGCCTCGTCATGCCCGACCTCGACCGCGACGTGGCGGTTGCCGAGGTGGAAGGCCGCGCGCGCGAGCGCCACCGCCGAGGCGCAGCGCGCCTCGAGCAGGTCTTCGGCGGCGGCGCGCACTTCGACGATGCGGCCGTCGTGCGCGCGCAGCTTCTGCCCCCCGCGCAGGATGGTGCCGCGCGGCAGGAAGAGGCCGACCTCGGCGCCGGAGGCGAGCCGGGTGCGCAGGCGGCTCTTGGTGCGGGCATCGAAATCGAGCTCGAGCGCCTCGCTCGCCGGCTCGTCGCCGTCATGGAGCCGTTCGATCAGCAGGACGTCGGTGGCGGGGACGGGCATCACGAGGTCGGCCAGGGTTTCTGCGGTCATCGGCATGGTGGGAGGTCTCCAGTGCGGTTCCGGGGCGCTGCCCTAGAACAGGAAATAGCGCTGCGCCAGCGGCAGCTCGGTGGCGGGCTCGCAGCTCAGGTGCTCGCCGTCGGCGCGCACGACGTAGGTCTCGGGATCGACCTCGATCTCGGGCGTGGCGTCGTTCAACACCATGTCGGCCTTGGTCACCTTGCGGCAGCCCTTCACCACCACCAGCGGCTTCTGCAGCCCGAGCGCCGCGACCGCGGCGTTGTGCAGCGCGGCCTGCGACACGAAGGTCACCGCGCACTTCAGCGCGCGCCCGTAGCTGCCGAACATCGGCCGCCAATGCACCGGCTGCGGGGTCGGGATGGAGGCGTTGGGGTCGCCCATCGCCGCCGCCGCGATCATGCCGCCCTTGATCACCAGGCTCGGCTTGACGCCGAAGAAGGCCGGCCGCCACAGCACCAGGTCGGCGAGCTTGCCGGGCTCGATCGAGCCCACCTCGTGGGCGATGCCGTGGGTGATCGCCGGGTTGATGGTGTACTTGGCGATGTAGCGCTTGACGCGGAAGTTGTCGTTGGCAGTGCTGCCCTCGACCACCGCGACCGCGTCCGGCACCGCCGCCGCGGCGCCGCGCCGGGGCGCCAGCCAGCCGCGCTGCAGCTTCATCTTGTGCGCGGTCTGCCAGGTGCGGATCACCACCTCGCCGACCCGGCCCATGGCCTGCGAGTCCGACGACATCATCGAGAACGCGCCGGTGTCGTGCAGGATGTCCTCGGCGGCGATGGTCTCGCGGCGGATGCGCGACTCGGCGAAGGCCACGTCCTCGGCGATCGAGGGGTCGAGGTGGTGGCACACCATGAGCATGTCGAGGTGCTCGTCGATGGTGTTGACCGTGTACGGCCGCGTCGGGTTGGTCGAGGACGGCAGCACGTTGGGCCGGCTGATCGCGCGGATGATGTCCGGCGCATGGCCGCCGCCAGCGCCCTCGGTGTGGAAGGTGTGGATGGTGCGATCCTTGAACGCCGCCAGCGTGGTCTCGACGAAGCCCGATTCGTTGAGCGTGTCGGTGTGGATCGCCACCTGCACGTCCATCTCGTCCGCCACCGTCAGGCAGTTGTCGATCGCCGCCGGCGTCGTGCCCCAGTCCTCGTGCAGCTTGAGGCCGATCACGCCCGCCTGCACCTGCTCCTTCAGCGGCGCGGGCAGGCTGGCGTTGCCCTTGCCGAAGAAGCCGAGGTTCATCGGGAAGGCCTCGGCCGCCTCCAGCATGCGGTGGATGTGCCAGGGGCCCGGCGTGCACGTGGTCGCGAAGGTGCCGGTCGCCGGCCCGGTGCCGCCGCCCAGCATGGTGGTGACACCCGAGCTCAGCGCCTCCTCGATCTGCTGCGGGCAGATCCAGTGGATGTGGCTGTCGATGCCGCCCGCGGTGAGGATCATGCCCTCGCCGGCGATGACCTCGGTGCCGGCGCCGATCGGGATCGTCACCCCGGGCTGGATGTCCGGGTTGCCGCCCTTGCCGACCTGCCAGATGCGGCCGTCCTTCAAGCCCACGTCGGCCTTCACGATGCCCGCCACCGCGTCGATGATCAGCGCGTTGGTGACGATGGTGTCCGCCACGTCGGCCGCCACGCCCTGGCCCTGGCCCATGCCGTCGCGGATCACCTTGCCGCCGCCGAACTTCACCTCCTCGCCGTAGATGGTGAAATCCTTCTCCACCTCGATCACCAGTTCGGTGTCGGCCAGGCGGAGCCGGTCGCCCACCGTGGGGCCGAACATTTCCGCATACGCGCGGCGCGAGATCCTGGCCATCACAGGCCTCCCGTCGGCTTGGCCGTGCAGAAGGCTGCGCCCGCGGGCTCGTCCAGACGCCCCATGACGAGGCCGTTGAAGCCGTACACCTCGCGCTCGCCCGCCAGCGCCACCAGCTCGACGGTGCGCCACTGCCCGGGCTCGAAGCGCACCGCCGTGCCGGCGGCGATGTTCAGGCGAAAACCGCGTGCCGCCGTGCGGTCGAAGTCGAGCGCGGTGTTGGTCTCGGCGAAGTGGTAGTGCGAGCCGACCTGGATCGGGCGGTCGCCGGTGTTGCTCACCACCAGCGTGCGCGTGGCGCGGCCGGCGGCGAGTTCGATGTCGCCGTCGGCGACGAAGAGTTCTCCGGGAATCATCGGCTTGCTCCTCACACGATCGGGTTGTGCACGGTCACCAGCTTGGTGCCGTCCGGAAAGCTCGCCTCGACCTGGATGTCGGGGATCATCTCCGCGACGCCCTCCATGACGTCCGCGCGCGTCAGCAGGGTCGCGCCGAAGCCCATCAGCTCCGCCACCGTGCGGCCGTCGCGCGCGCCTTCGAGGATCGCGCAGGTGATCAGCGCCACCGCCTCCGGGTAGTTCAGCTTCAGGCCGCGCGCGCGCCGGCGTTCGGCGAGCAGGCCGGCGGTGAACACCAGCAGCTTGTCCTTCTCGCGTGGGCTCAGTTCCATCGTCTTCCTCCGCGGCGGCGCGCTGCCGCCCATGGGTTTCAGGTGTTCCAGATCCGCGGCGTGTGCGCCGCCCGTCCCGCGACTGCCGGGCGCGCCGTCGCCCACAGGCGGGTGAACCACTGCCGGCCGGGCTCGCAGGCCGGCCCCAGCCAGCGCGCCACGAGCACGCCCGGCAGCAGGCTCACCGCGCCTTCACCGGCCGCGGGCGAGAGCGCGCGCCAGGCATCGCGCAAGGCCTCGTCGCAGCGC
>JAKLLJ010000246.1 GCA_023150215.1 Thauera sp.
TCTGGAAGAGGTCGAGGATCTTCAGGCGCGGGTAGGTCGCCTTCAGACCGATGCTTTTCAAGTTCCTGGAGTTGTCGGACATGGGGTCTGCAAGGAGGTTTGGGGGGAGATTGAGCAGCGAACGAGCATGGGTGCCGGCCATCCCGGGAGGTGGCGCAAGGGCGGCGGCGATATCTGCCGCGCAGCTCGCCGAGCGCCGCTCAACGCGCCTATGTTATATTTTTTGCCCCTTACTGAGAACTGCGACTCCGGTCGCATCCGGGCATCCACCTTCCCATGCTTTCCCCAATGCGTTCCACCCTCGCTGCGGTCCTCGTGTCTTCCAGCCTGCTGGCGGGCTGTTCCTTCGATTCTCTGGTCGGCCTGGTCGACCCCTACCGGATCGATGTCCGCCAGGGCAACTACGTCGACCAGGAAATGGTGGCGCAACTGCGGCGCGGCATGACGCGCGACCAGGTGCGCTTCGTGCTCGGCTCTCCGCTGGTGGTCGACATGTTCCGCACCGACCGCTGGGACTACGTTTACCGCTTCCGGCCGGGCAGTGGCGAGCCCGAGCAGCGCATGATCTCGCTGTTTTTCACTGGCGACGCGCTCGATCGCATCGAAGGTGATGTCGCCGCCGCAGCAACGGGCGAGCCGGCTTCCGCGGTGCAGCCGCGCTCGCGCGTGGTCGAGATCGCGCCTGCCACCGGGCGCTGAGATCGCTGCCGCCAACATGCTTCCAGGCCCGCCTTCGCAGCGGGCCGCTCTTTTGCAGGAAACCAATCCGATGTCCCAGATTCGAGTCGCGATCGCCGGTGCGTCCGGGCGCATGGGCAGAATGCTGATCGAGGCCGCGTTGAAGGAAGAGGGGGTCGCGCTTGCCGCCGCCTTCGACCGCAGTTCCACGCCCTTCATCGGTCGCGATGCCGGCGAGATGGCCGGCGTTGCCACCGGCGTGCTCATTACCGACGATGCCGCCGCCGCGATCGCCGCCGCCGACTGCGTGATCGACTTCACCCGTCCCGAGGGCACCCTGGCCCATCTCGCGCTCGCGCGCGCCGCTGGCAAGGCGATGGTGATCGGCACGCCTGCTCGAGGTCGCCGCACGCATCCTCTCCGAAGGCTACGACGTCGAGATCATCGAGGCTCACCACCGCTTCAAGGTCGATGCGCCCTCGGGCACCGCGTTGCGCATGGGCGAGGTGGTCGCGCACGAACTCGGACGCGACCTCGACGACTGCGCGATCTACGGCCGCGAAGGTCATACCGGTGAGCGTCGTGCCGAGACGATCGGCTTCTCGACGATCCGCGGTGGTGATGTGGTCGGCGACCACACCGTCTTGTTCGCCGGCATCGGCGAGCGCATCGAGATCACCCACAAGTCGGGCAGCCGCATGCCGTACGCGCTCGGTTCGCTGCGCGCGGCGCGTTTCCTGGGCGGGCGTGCCAGCGGACTCTACGACATGCAGGACGTGTTGGGCCTGCGCTGAGCGGCAGCGATGAGTGGCCGAGCCGACGTGCCCGAAAACTCGGCCGAGCCCGCGGGTGCAGGGGAGGAGCTGGCGCGTCTGCGCGCTGAGCGCGACCTGGCGCTGCGCAGCCTTGCGCATGCGCGCCGGCACCTCGATCTGGTGTCGGCGAATGCGGGCGCCGGGGTCTGGCATATGGACCTGATGGGGGGCGGCATCCGGGTCGACGAGCGTTGGCGTGGGCTACTCGGCTATGGTGCGCAAGGGGAGGTCGACTGGGTTGCGCTGCTCGACGACGAGGGGCGTGCTGCGCTGCAGCAGGCATTGCGCGTGCATCTTGTCGGCGAACGGGCGGAATTGCGTGCCGAGATCCGCATTCGCGCGCAGGACGGAAGCTGGCACTGGATGGAGGTGTGCGGCAAGGCCGGCGGTCGGCTCGTCGATGGCCGCTGGTCGCGTGTCGAAGGCACCTACCGCGACGTCACCGAGCGCAAGCTGCGCGAGCTCGAATTGCTCGAGGCCAAGGAGGCGGCGGAGGCGGCGAGCCGGGCGAAGGGCGATTTCCTCGCCAACATGAGCCATGAGATCCGCACCCCGATGAACGGCATCATCGGCATGACCGATCTGCTGCTCGACTCCGACATTGCCGGCGAGCAGCGCGAGTACCTGCTCACCGTCAAGTCCTCGGCGGAGGCGCTGCTCACGATCATCAACGACATCCTCGATTTCTCGCGCATCGAAGCGGGACACCTGAGCGTCGAGGAGATCGATTTTTCCCTGGCTTCGGTGGTCTCCGAGACCTGCCGCGCACTGGCGTTGCGCGCTGCGCAGAAGGGGCTGGAGCTCTACTACGATGTGGCGCCCGATGCGCCGGCGGTGTTGCGTGGCGATCCCACGCGCCTGCGCCAGGTGCTCGTGAATCTGATCGGCAACGCCATCAAGTTTACCGAGCGTGGCGAGGTCGAGGTCCGCGTGCGCTGCAAGGAACGGGCCGCCGCCATGACGGTGCTCGAATTCACCGTGCGCGACACCGGCTGCGGCATCCCCGCCGACAAGCAGGAGGCGATCTTCGGTGCGTTCTCGCAGGCGGACAACTCCACCACGCGCAAATACGGCGGGACCGGCTTGGGGCTGGCGATCTCGCGTCAGCTCGTCGCGCTGATGCGCGGTCAGATCGGCGTCCGCAGCACGCCCGGCGAGGGCAGCAGCTTCGCCTTCAGCCTGCCGCTTGGTGTGGTCGCCGATTCGCGGCCGCGCAATGCGGGCGCACTCGGTGGTGCGCGCGTGCTGGTGGCGGCTTCGAATGCCGCGTTCGGGCGCTTCCTGCGTGCGCTGCTGGAGTCCGTCGGCATGCGCGCGGAAGTGGCCTGCGGCGGCGAGGCGACGGTGGGGGCGCTGCGCCTGGCGGCCGGCGGCGCCGATCCGTTTGCCTTCCTGGTGATGGATGCGAGCCTGCCCGAACCGGGTGGTTTCGCGCTCGCGCAGCGCTTTGCCGAGGCCTGGCCTCGACCCCAGCGCATCATTCCGATGTTGGCCAGTCACTCGCAGCGCAACGACGTCCTGCGCTGTGAAGAGATCGGGCTGGGGTTTCGCCTGGCGAAGCCTTTTTCCGCCGACGACCTGCTCGATGTGCTGCAGATGGCGGAGGGCGGGGCGCGGGCGACGGTGGACACGGACCGGCAGCCGGCCTTCGTGCTCGCGCCCGTCGAGCTGCAGTCAGGGCTTGCGGCCGAGGGGGAGGGCGCTCGTGTGCTCGAGGTCCTCGTGGTCGAGGACAACCCGGTCAACCAGACCGTCGCCCAGCGCATGCTCGAGCATGCCGGACATTCGGTGACGCTCGCCAACAACGGCGAGGAGGCCCTTGAGGCGATCGATGCGCGTCATTTCGACGTCGTGCTGATGGACGTGCAGATGCCGGTGATGGGCGGCATCGAGGCCACCCAGGCGATTCGTGCGCGCGAGGCGCGGCGGAGCTGGGTGCTCGAGGGGGACTGGAAGCCGGTGCCGATCGTGGCGATGACGGCCCACGCCATGGAGGGGGACCGCCGGCGCTGCCTCGAGGCCGGCATGGACGACTATGTCGCCAAGCCGATTCACCCCGAGGCGCTGTTCGCCGCGATCGGGCGTGCGATCGGCCCTGTCGGCGGCGAGGAAGGGGGAGGCGACATGACCCTGCTCGATCTCGACGAAGCCGACCGCCGTCGCATCGCCTGCCTGGACGATGCGCGCGCGATGTTCGACGGTGACGACAGCGTGGTCGCGCAACTCGTGGAGGTCTTCCTGGGGGAGTATCCGCGCACCGTCCGTGAGCTGCAGCAGGCGGCGGCATCGATGGATTACGCGCGCCTGCGCGCCCTCGGGCATGAGGTCAAGGGCTCGGTGGGCGTGTTCTCGGCGCAGCGCGCGGTCGAGGTCGCGCGGCGGCTGGAGGAAATGGCGGTGCAGCAGGACACGCGTGCGCTGACCAGCCAGGCAGGCTTGCTGGCACGGGAGCTGGAACTGCTCGCCAAGGCGCTGCGCGAGGCGTGAGCTTGCCGCTGCGGCTTTCGTAGAGCCGGCACTCGCGTGCGAAAGCCGGCCGGTTTGCCTTGAATCGCCGAAAAATATAAAATAACAAGGTTTTCGAAGCGGGATCGGCCCGAAGGCCCGTCCCGCTTTTTGTACATATCGGGTGCGCCGCTTGCGCGTCCGCCAGTTTTCTCAAGCAGATTCCAGGAGCTTCTCGTGAGTGCATTCCCGCCCGCCCTTCTTGCGCTTGCCGACGGAACGGTTTTCCACGGCAAGGGTGTCGGCGCGGTTGGCAGCACGGTCGGCGAGGTCGTGTTCAACACCTCGATGTCGGGTTACCAGGAAATCCTGACCGACCCGAGCTATTGCCGCCAGATCGTCACCCTGACCTATCCGCACATCGGCAACACCGGCATCAACCCCGAGGACGTCGAATCGGTCCGCATACAGGCAGCTGGCCTGGTCATTCGTGACCTGCCCATCCTGCCGTCCAACTTCCGCATGACCCAACGCCTCGACGCTTATCTCAAGGCGGAGAACGTGGTCGCGATCGCCGGGCTTGATACCCGCAAGCTCACCCGCGTGCTGCGCGAGAAGGGTGCGCAGGCCGGCTGCATCGTCACCGCAGCCGAGGGCGAGGCGCTCGGCGTCGACGCTGCGATTGCGCAGGCGCGCGCATTCCCCGGCCTCGCCGGCATGGATCTCGCCAAGGTCGTCAGCGCCACCGGGCGCTACGACTGGAAGCAGGGCGAGTGGGCGCTTGAGGGCGGTTACTCCGACCGCGCCGATGGCCGCTTCCACGTCGTCGCTTACGATTTCGGCGTCAAGTACAACATCCTGCGCATGCTCGCCGAGCGCGGCTGCCGTCTCACCGTGGTGCCGGCGCAGACGCCTGCATCCGAGGTGCTCGCGCTGAATCCGGATGGCGTATTCCTGTCCAACGGCCCGGGCGATCCCGAGCCCTGCGACTACGCGATCACCGCCATCCGCGAGCTCGTCGCGGCGCGCGTGCCGATCTTCGGCATCTGCCTCGGTCACCAGTTGCTGGCCCTGGCGTCGGGGGCGAAAACCCTGAAGATGAAGTTCGGCCATCACGGCGCAAACCACCCGGTCAAGGATCTCGACAGCGGGCAGGTGCTGATCACCAGCCAGAACCACGGCTTCGCGGTCGATCCCAAGTCGCTGCTGAAGAACGTCGAGGTCACCCACGTGAACCTCAACGACAAGACCGTGGAAGGCCTCAAGCACAAGGAATTC
>JAKLLJ010000247.1 GCA_023150215.1 Thauera sp.
GAGAGGTCAGCGAGGCCGACCACCTTGGAGCGGGTCCCGTCGTCGGCGGTCGCCGGCACATCGGCAACGAGCTCGAGCGTATTGGCGTCGAAAGCCTTGATGCCACCGGGTTCGTAGTTCTGCGCCACCACCAGGCTGCCGTCGTGCGAGATCGAGCCACCGATCGCATTGCCCGCCTGCACCACGCGACCGACGATCCTGGCCTGCAGCAGATCGACCTTGGTGAGGCCGCCGTCGCGCCCGAACACGAAGGCGTAGCGCCCGTCGCGCGAGAACACCACCGAGGCGTGCGACAGATCGCCAAGCCCGCCGACGGTGGCGAGCACGCTACGGCCGCTGGTCTCGATGACCTTGACGTTGCCATCGGCGCGCTCGATGACCACACCGAGGTCGCCGCTGCCGCGCAGTGCGCCAGGCGTGGTGGAACAGGCCGACAGCAACATGACCATGGCCGACAGGATCACGCCCCACAGGGCGGGCGGTGCAAGGCGAACGTCACGGGAAGACATGGAGGCTCCGGGAGTCTGCGGGCGGCTCTCGGCCGCCGCGGAAGCGATGCCGCGCGCGGGCGCGGCATGCAGGTTCGAGTGAAGTCGGATCGGGCTCAGTGCTGGCTGCGCGCCTGCGGCAGACCACTGTCGGGCGGAAAGCCGCGCAGCAGGCGATCGACGATCCATACTGCCTCGGCTTCGGACAGGATGGTATGGAAAGGCGGCATCGGCGTACCCGGCCGACCGCCGATGATGGTGGCGACCAAGCCTTCGGCGGGCTTGTCGGCGAGCGCCTCGGCGGTCAGCGCGGGGCCGAGCCCCCCCTTGAGCGTGAGCCCGTGGCACGAACCGCAGTCCTGGCGGACGATGTGAACAAGTTCGCGGGCACGCGCCGCTTCGGGTTCGACTGGCTGCTGTTCGGCGGCGGCGACATAGGCCGAGACCAAGGCAGCGCCGAGAAAAACCGCTGCGTGGGCAAGGAGGGGCGGGATCTTCATGCTGGCTTCCGACGACAATGCATTCGGAAGTGAGGATGGCCCCTGCCCCCTTGCGAAACCTTGACTCGAATCAACCTTGCCGTGGCCGGATGGCGCGGCTACTCGTCGACGATCACCACGCCCAGCATCTCGGGGTGCGGGCCACAGCGATATTCATAGCGACCGGCATCGGGAAAGGTGCGTGACCATTTTTCGCCCGGGAAGAAGCGCTCCGACTCCTCGTTGCGGCCGAGCATCAGCACCGAATGGCTGACGCGCTTCTCGTTGTTGAGCCAGGTCACCGTGTCGCCGCGCTTGATGCGCAATTCGACCGGCGCAAAAGCGTACTTCTCGATCACCACCTGATGTTCGGCAGCGAACACGCTCGCCCCCGGACCGATCATCAGCGCGCCTGCAAGCAGGGTCGCGCACCGTGAATTTGCCCTCATGCTTGTCTCCCAGAACGGACGGTAGATGGACAACGGCGGAAGCCCCGGGTTCGCCGGGACTTCCGCCGCTCGAAATGCACCGAACCGCGCGTGCGGACAACGCAAACGCAGACTTATTGCTTGCTCGCCTTGATGTGACCGTCGGTATCGAGGCCGAGCTTGTAACCCAGCGACACGTGGTGGAAGCGCCCCGCCGCGTTGTCGTCATGGATGGCGAAACCGAAGTTGTACGCCTTGCCCGACTCGAGCGTGACGTCGCCCTCGCCACCGGCCAGCTTGCGAGTGAACACCACCGACCAGTTGTCACCGTCCTTCTTGCCTTCGGCGCTGACCAGCGCGTTGCCGCCTTCCATCACGCGCTTGTCGGCGACGTAGCCGTTGTAGCCCTTGTTCTCGCCACTGCGCCACTGATAGAGGTCGTAGAACTTGCCTTCGGCGACCGATCCGCCTTTGACGTACTTGGTCTTGGCATCGTCGGCGCCCGGCATGGTGCGCGAGTCGGTGTGGCAGGTTGCCCAGCAACCGCTCTGGTCGGCGAGCTCGACCTTGCCGCCGGACTCGAGCATGAACGCGATCTTGACCGGGTTCTTGTCGTCCATCTTGGCCGCACCCGAAGCCGCCGGCTGCTTCCAGGAGAAGCGGACATAAAGGTTCGCGCCGTCGTGCGCGGCCTGCACCTTCACCGGGATGAAGGCGGCCTTGCCGGCGATCGGGGTGGGCTCGATCTTCTGGCCGCTGGCCATCTTCTTGCCCATGTCGCCCGCTTCGTCGCTATGGCAGTCGGCACAGGTCTCACCCTTTTTGAGCGCCCGCGCGCCACCGTGCTCGGTCCCCTTCTGGATCCACTCCATCGGCGACACGCCAGGGTAGAACGCGGTGATGTCCTTGCCCTCGACCTTTCCCCAGTCGGGCGCCGCGGCCATCGCGCTGCCCGTACCGAGGGCCAGGAGAGCACCGACCGCGCCGGCAATCATCGTTTTCTTCATCGTCATATCCTCACTGTGCTTGGGTTGGCCTGTGATGCACGAGGGATCTTACTCCTCGTCCGCCTCGGTCATGCCTTCCGGCTTGTGGTGGGCGATGCCCTTGTGGCAATCGATGCAGGTCATGTTGTCTTCTTTCGCCATCTCGTGCTGCTTGCGTGCACGTTGCTTCTGCGCTTCCGGATTCATGCTCTCAAGACTGTGGCAGTTGCGGCATTCGCGCGAATCGACCGACTTCATGCGTGCCCATTCGCGCCGGGCGAGCGTGAGTCGCTTGGCCTCGAACTTCTCGCGCGTGTCGATGGTGCCGGTGATCTTGCCCCAGACCTCGCGCGAGGCCTGGATCTTGCGCATCATCTTGTACGTCCAGGCCTTTGGAACGTGACAATCCGAACACACGGCACGCACACCCGTGCGGTTCGTGTAGTGAATCGTTTCCTTGTATTCGGTGTACACGTTGTCATACATCTCGTGACACGAAATACAGAACTGCTCGGTGTTCGTGGCTTCCATTGCGGTGTTGAAACCGCCCCAGAACAGCACGCCCACTACGAATCCGACAGCCAACAGGCCACCCAGCGACTTGCCGGAAGGGCGGCGCAGGCGAGCCCAGAGGCCGCCCGAATTTTCTTGTTTTGAGTTGTCGCTGTTTTGCTCAGACATGGAACTCTTCCGCGGCGCGGGGGTTTTTCAGAGCTTGACCGGAAGATCGATCAATAAACGTCGTGCATCGTGTTGTACACGTTGAACTTGCCGGTCGGCGTGACGATGGCCGGGTCGGTGATCACCTTCTTGACCTTCAGCGTCTTGTCGTCATAGATCACGATCGCCGACTGATCGACCTTGCCACCCCACAGCGAGATCCACACTTCGTCGCCCGCCTCGTTGTACTCGGGCTGCACCGCACGACGGATCGCCTTGCTCTCCGGCAGACCCGAATCCTTGGCGACGTCGAGGCGGACCGGCTCTTTCTTCAGGTCGGCCTTGTCGAACACGAACACGGCTTCGGCGAGCTCACGCTCGGGGTTCATCGGCGCGTCGGCCCAGAAGTTCTTCGACTTCGGGTGGGTCTTCACGAACAGGTTGCCGGCGCCCGGCATCTTGAGCTGCTGCACGACCTTCCAGTTGTGATCCTTGTACTTGGCATACTTCGGATCATCGGAAGCGGTCGAGATCAGCGAGACGACAGCATCACCGAGGTGACCGGTCGACCAGACCGGGCCGAATTCCGGATGGACGAAGTTGGCGCCACGACCCGGGTGCGGGATCTTCGCGGTATCGACCAGCGCGGCGAGCTTGCCGGTCTTGGTATCGACCGCGGCGACCTTGTTGGAGGCGTTGGCAGCGACCATGAAGTAGCGGCCCGAAGCGTCCCAGCCGCCGTCATGCAGGAACTTGGCGGACTCGATCGTGGTGGTCTTCAGGTTCTTGATGTCGCTGTAGTCCACCAGCAGGATCATGCCGGTTTCCTTGACGTTGACCACCCACTCCGGCTTGGTCAGCGAGGCCACGATGGAGGCCACGCGCGGCTCGGGGTGATAGTCGCCATCGACGGTGTTGCCGCGGGTCGAGACGACCTTCATCGGCTCGAGCGTCTCGCCGTCCATGATCGAGTACTGGGGCGGCCAGTAGGTGCCACCGATCAGGTACTTGTCCTCGAAGCCCTTGAACTTCGAGGTATCGACCGAACGCGCATCCGAACCCAGGCGCACGGTGGCGACCGTGGTGGGCTCTTCGTAGAACATGTCGATGATGGTGGTGAGGCCGTCACGACCGACGGTATACACATAGCGGCCCGAAGCCGACAGGCGCGAGATGTGCACCGCGTAGCCGGTGTCGAGGATCTTCCAGATCTTGTGGGTGTCGCCATCGACCAGCGCGAGCTTGCCCGCGTCGCGCAGGGTGATCGCGAACACGTTCTTCAGGTTGACCTTGTTCATCTGCTTGGTCGGACGATCCTTGACCGGGACCAGCAGCTTCCAGCTGTCCTTCATGTCCTTGAGCGAGAACTCGGGCGGGATCGGCGGCGCGTTCTGGATGTAGCGCGCCATCAGGTTGATCTCTTCCTTGGTCAGGATATCGTCATAGTTGACCATCCCGCCTTCGGTGCCGTAGGAAATGATCTTCTCGAGGCGGTCGGTGCCGAGCTTGAGCGTGCCGCCCTCGAGCTTGGTGCCGTCCGGTGCGGTCTTCGTCCAGTGCGGCTCGAGGTTCTTTCCGGTGGCGCCCTTGCGCAGCACGCCGTGGCAGCCGGCACAGCGCTCGAAGTAGATCTGCTTGCCCTTCTCCATCTCTTCGGCGGTCAGCTTGGGGGCTTCCTGTGCCCACGCGCTACTCATAGCCAGCGGCAAAATCGCCATAGCGAGCGCCGAACCGAACAAACCTTTCTTTTGCATTGCCCTCTCCTTACACGACACGGGATGTGAACCAACAGTGTGATGGCAGTATGGTTTTTCCAGGCAGGCGCCATCCTTGATGTGAATTAATTTTCCGCACCATCACCAAGGATAAAGTTCGGTGACGCCGGAAGGACGCCGACATGCGCATCGACACCGACTCGCACTGTCCACGACAAGCGGATCCCGGCCTTGAACAGAAGACTTTTTTTACCGATCGCACGCCTTCAAACCGGCGCCGGAGCCCATACCATGCAGGCAGGAACCCACCTCCCGGATGCTTTGCAAGCAGGCGCGGGCAAGACCCGCGCACTTCGCGCCAGTCGCGGCGGTCGCCCGCCCCGCTCCACACCGGATCATGCGGACGGCAAGCAGCACCTGCCACGCGCACGCGGAACC
>JAKLLJ010000248.1 GCA_023150215.1 Thauera sp.
CGCCGGCGGGCGCTCCTACAGGGGGCGCTGCGCTCTGTAGGAGCGGCGGCAGCCGCGAACACGGTCGCCGCTCCACCGCGGCGCGGATCCCGTGCGCCTGCGTTCGCGCCTGCTGGCGCTCCTACAAAGTCGGGGCCGGGGCCGCCGCTTGGAGCGCCTGCTCGAGGTCGGTGATCAGGTCGGCGGTGTCCTCGATGCCCACCGAGATGCGCAGCAGGTCGAGCGGGCAGCGCGTGCCCGGGCCCTCGATCGGACCGCGGTGCTCGATCAGGCTCTCCACCGAGCCGAGCGAGGTCGCGCGGCGGAAGATCCTTGCCGCGCCTGCGACCTGGCGTGCCGCCGCCTCGCCGCCTTTCACGCGCAGCGACAGCATCGCGCCGAAGCCGCCTTCCATCTGTCGGCAGGCGATGTCGTGGCCGGGGTGCGCGGGGAGGCCGGGGTACAGCACCGTGACCAGCCCCGGGTGATGCTCGAAGTGCTGCGCGATGCGCAGCGCCGAGGTGGCCGCGGTGCGCACGCGCGGGAACAGCGTGCGCAGGCCACGGTTGAGCAGCCAGGCCTCGAAGGGACCGAGTACGGCGCCGCCGGCTGCGCGCGCGGTCTTGATGCGTGCCCAGAAGTCGTCCTCGGTGCGCGTCACCAGCACGCCGGCGACGACGTCGGAGTGGCCGTTGAGGTATTTGGTCGCCGAATGCATCACCACGTCGGCGCCGAGCGCGAGCGGGCGGGTGAAGACCGGCGTCGGCACCGTGGAGTCGACCACCAGGTGCGCGCCGGCGGCGTGGGCGAGGTCGGTGGCGCGGGCGATGTCGGTGATCTCCCAGGTCGGGTTGGCGGGGGTTTCCACCCACACCAGGTCGGCCGGGTGCTGCAGTAGCGCGGCGAGTTCGGCGCTGTCGGCGTAGAAGTCGAGGCCGATCTGCCAGTTGGCGGCAAAGCCGATCATCCAGTTGCGCAGCGACCAGTACATGTCGTGCGGGGCGACGATGCGCGCGCCCGGCTTCAGCGCCAGCAGCACCGCCGAGGCCGCGGCCATGCCCGACGCGAACAGCGCTGCCTCGGCGCCGCCTTCCAGCTTGCACAGCAAGGCTTCGGCAGGGTCGTAGGCGGGGCTGGCGTCGCGCGCATAGATCCGTCCGCCGGGCAGACTGCCGTCCTCGGCACGCTCGAAAGTGGTCGCCAGGTGGATCGGCGGCACGATGTCGCGGTGCGGCATGGGGGTGGCGCCCAGGCCCTGGGCGGCGAGCGTGGCGGGAGCGAGCGTGTCGTCGTGCTGCATGAGGCGAGGTCCTTCGGATTGCGGTGGGCGACTGCCCGGGTGGCGGGGAGCCTAACGCCGGCGGCCGGCGCTGTCGAGATCGGTGGCCCGCCCGCGGGGCTGCCTGGCGGCCATCCGCCCGGACATGGTGCCGATTCCGCCGCGCGGGTAGAATCGCGGGCTTTTCCCGCTCGGGACGCCCCTGCCGTGATCCGCATCGAAAACCTGCGCAAGACCTACCGTGCCGCCGACGGGCGCGAGGTGGAGGCGCTTACCGACATCGAGCTCGAGATCGGCGCCGGCGAGGTGTTCGGCATCATCGGCCGCTCCGGCGCGGGCAAGAGCACGCTGATCCGCACCCTCAATCTGCTCGAGCGTCCCTCGGCCGGGCGCGTGCTGATCGACGGCGAGGACATCACCCACCTCGACAGCGAAGGCCTGTATGCGCTGCGCCGGCGCGTCGGCATGATCTTCCAGCACTTCAACCTGCTTAACGCCAAGACCGTCGCCGACAACATCGACTGGCCGCTGAAGGCGACCGGGCACACGAATGCCGCCGAACGTGCTGCGCGGGTGAAGGAGCTGCTCGCGCTGGTCGGCCTCGCCGAGCAGGGCCACAAGTATCCGTCGCAACTGTCGGGCGGGCAGAAGCAGCGCGTGGGCATCGCGCGCGCGCTCGCCAACCGGCCGCAGATCTTGCTGTGCGACGAGGCGACCTCGGCGCTCGACCCCGAGACCACCCAGTCCATCCTGCGCCTGCTGCTCGACATCAACCGCCAGCTCGGCCTCACCATCGTGCTGATCACCCACGAGATGCAGGTCATCCGCACCATCTGTGACCGCGTCGCGGTGATCGATGGCGGGCGCATCGTCGAATCCGGCAAGGTGGCCGACGTCTTCCTGCACCCGCAGCATGCGGTCACGCGCAGCATGGTGGCGCAGAGCGACGCGCTCGCTGCGGCGAGCTTCGACCCCGCGCACGCCTACATGAAGGACAAGCTGCGCGGCACCCTGGTGCGCCTGACCTACATCGGCGACGTCACCTACCAGCCGATCCTGAGCCGCATCATGGCCGGCGCCAAGGTGCAGGTGACGATCCTGCAGGGCGAGGTCTCGAGCATCAAGGACGTGCCCTTCGGCCAGCTGCTGCTCGAGCTCGAAGGCAGCGAGGACGACATCCGCGAGGTGTTCGCCGCGCTCGACCGTCACCAGATCCACCACGAGGTGCTGCAGTAATGGACTTGTCCGTGATCGACTGGAGCGACATCTGGCTGGCGACCTGGGAAACCCTGGTCATGACCGGGGTGTCGCTGTTCTTCACCATCCTGCTCGGCCTGCCGCTGGGCATCCTGCTGTTCGTCACCGCCAAGCGCCAGCTGCTCGAGCAGGGCTTCGTCTACACGGTGCTGTCCTTCGTGGTCAACGTGCTGCGCTCGGTGCCCTTCCTCATCCTCTTGATCGTGATGATCCCGGTCACGGTGATCCTGATCGGCACCTCGCTCGGCGTCGAGGGCGCCATCCCGCCGCTGGTGGTGGGCACCGCGCCCTTCTTCGCGCGCCTGGTCGAGAACGTGCTGCGCGAGGTCGACCGCGGCGTCATCGAGGCCTGCCAGGCGATGGGCATCCGCACCTGGCGCATCATCTTCGGCGCGCTGCTGCCCGAGGCCCTGCCCGGGATGATCGCCGCGATCACGGTGACGGCGATCACGCTGATGTCCTATGCTGCGATGTCCGGCGTGATCGGCGGCGGCGGCCTCGGCGACCTCGCGATCCGTTTCGGCTATCAGCGCTTCCAGACCGAGGTGATGGTGATCACCGTCGCCCTGCTGGTCGTACTCGTCCAGATCATCCAGTATTCGGGCGACCGCCTGGTGCTGTATTTCACCCGCAAGTGATCCCCACGAAGGAGACTTCAACGATGTCGTTTACCCTGCGCAAACTCCTGGCGGCCGCCCTCGGCACGCTCACCCTGGCCGCTGGTTCGGTCGCGTCCGCCGCCGACCGCCTGGTCATCGCCGCTACCCCGGTGCCGCACGCCGAGATCCTCGAGTTCGTCAAGCCGATGCTGGCCAAGGAAGGCGTGGAACTGGAGATCAAGGTGTTCACCGACTACGTGCAGCCCTCGATGCAGACCAACGAGAAGCGCGTCGACGGCAACTTCTTCCTGCACCAGCCCTACCTCGACGCGTTCAAGCAGAAGCAGAAGAACGACATCCAGACCGTGGTCGCCAAGGTGCACGTCGAGCCGCTCGGCGCCTACTCGGGCAAGCACAAGGCGGTGGCGGACATCCCCGAGGGCGCGACCGTGGCGATCCCGAACGATCCGTCCAACTCGGGCCGCGCGCTGCTGCTGATGGCCAGGAACGGGCTGATCACGCTGAAGGACCTGAACAACATCTCGGCCACCCAGAAGGACATCGCCGAGAACCCGAAGAAGCTCAAGATCCGCGAACTCGAGGCCGCGACCCTGCCGCGCGTGCTCAACCAGGTCGACCTGGCGGTGATCAACACCAACTACGCGATCGAAGCGAAGTTGAACCCGCTGAAGGATTCGCTCTTCATCGAGGACGCCACTTCGCCCTACGCCAACCTGCTGGTGGCGCGCGACGACAACGCCAACAGCCCGGCGATGAAGAAACTCGCCGCCGCGCTGAACTCGTCGGCGGTGAAGCAGTTCATCGCCGACAAATACAAGGGCGCGGTGGTGCCGGCGTTCTGAACGGTCGAGCCGCGAGGCTCGATGTTCGCCATCTGCCGCCGCCCCGGACGGAGGGCGGTGCGCTGTAGGAGCGCTGGAAGGCGCGAAAGCGGTTGCGCAGCATCTGCCGCCGTTGCTTCCGCACCGCTGGTTCGCGGCTGCCGCCGCTCCTACAGGAGGCCTCGGCGTCGCTGCGATCCTGTAGGAGCGGCGCCTTTGCAGCTTGATCGCCGGTGTTCGCGGCTTCTGCCGCTCCTACAGCAAGTGTCTGAGCTGCGCCTACATGAGGTTTCGGTGTCGCGTCGGCTGCCGGCATCACGGCCAGGCGCGTGCGCCGAACATCATCCTGCGCGCGACGAAGTTGCGCAGCGGCGAAATCAGGTCCAGCGCGCACAGCGCCGCGCCGCGCGCGTGGCGCAGCGCGCCGAAGTCGTTGCTGAACACCCGCACCAGCGTGTCGGTGAAACGGATCGTGCCCAGGCGGTCGAGTCCGCGCGCGCGCGCGTAGGCGGCGAGAATCTCCGGTCGCCCCGGGTCGAAGGCGGCAGGCTCGGGCTTGGGGCCGTCCGCCTCGGTAGTGCCCGTCGATTCCCCCGCCGAGCTTTCCGTGTCCCCTCCCGTCGAGGCCGCCCCGCCGGGGCGCGGGCGTGAAACCGCAGCCAGGTCGGCCTCACGCTGCTTCAGCAGGGTGTCGGCAAGCGCCCATACGTCGCGCAATGCGAGGTTGAAGCCCTGGCCTGCGACCGGGTGCAGCGTCTGCGCGGCGTTGCCGAGCCACACCGTGCGCTGGGCGATGGTCCAGCGCCGGTAGCGCAGCACCAGCGGATAGCGCAGGCGCGCGCCGACCCCGGTCAGGCGCGCACGACCGCCGATGTGGGCCTGCAGGCGGGCGAGGTAGGCGGCATCGTCGAGTGTGAGCAACTCGTCGGCGGTGTCCGGGCGGGCGACATGGACCAGCCTTGGGCAGCAGCGCCACCGGGCCCTGCGGGGTGAAGCGCTCGAAGGCGGTGTGGCGATGGCCGCCGGCGACCTGCACGTCGGCGATCAGCGCGTGCTGGCCGTAGTCGTGTTCGACCACGTTGGGGTCGCCCGCGCGCAGGCCGCCTTCGGCGCAGGCGGCCAGCCGCGCGCGCAGCGTGGGCGCGGAGCGGCCGGCGCCGGCGAGGCTGGCGATCACGTCGTCCTCGCCCGCGGCCAGGTTGGTGATCTCGGTCTCGTCGAACA
>JAKLLJ010000249.1 GCA_023150215.1 Thauera sp.
GCAAGTCCGTCGAGCGCGAGCCCGGAGGCGGGCCCGAGCAGGGTTGCGACAGGCCACAACAGGCCGGGTATCAGGAGCTGGATCTGCATCGGGACCGCATCGTTGGAAGCGGCGCGAGTCTAGCACGCGCGACCGCCGCGATCCGCTGCACGCGGCCCCGTGCCGCACGGTCGCGCGGGCGATTGCGCGGGGCCGCGCTGGCGCGGCTGCGGCCGCTTGACAGCTCGAGGACGAACGGATCCGATGGATCCGTGGCGCGCAATCCGGTGATCAGGATGGCGTCCATCAAACCGGCCCCATGCGCCCGTGTGCCCGCGGCCGCATGCGCTGCGTGCGTCGTGTCGCATGCGCTGCGTGCGTCGTGTAATAACTGGCCGCGTGTCACGACCAAGCCTTGCTCCCGCCCGCAGCGAGTCCCTGCGGCGTGGGGCGTGATCCTCGTTCGGGAAGTCCACACCGATCGCGCCGGATGTTTCTCTTCAACCGCGGATAGCCAATGTCTCTCAGAAAGCTTCTATTTGCCGCCCTCATCGCCGCCTTGCTGGCGGGGTGGTTCGTCTTCGACCTCGGGCGCTACTTCGAGCTGCAGGCGGTCAAGGATAGCCAGCTCGCGATCGAGACCTACCGTGACCGCCATCCGCTGCTCGCACTTGCGCTCTATTTCGGGCTCTACGTCGTCGTCACCGCGCTGTCGCTGCCCGGGGCCGCGCTGCTCACGCTGGTCGGTGGTGCGATCTTCGGCCTGCTGTGGGGGACGCTGGTGGTGTCGTTCGCCTCCACCCTGGGTGCCACCGCCGCCTTCCTGAGCGCGCGCTTCCTGTTGCGCGACTGGGTGAGCGCTCGCTTCGGCCCGCGCCTCGCCGCCATCGACGAGGGGGTCAAGCGCGAAGGCGCGTTCTACCTGTTCACGCTTCGCCTGGTGCCCTTGTTTCCCTTCTTCCTGGTGAATCTGCTGCTCGGCCTGACCGCGATGCGCACCCGGACCTTCTTCTGGGTGAGCCAGCTCGGCATGCTCGCCGGCACCATCGTGTATGTGAATGCCGGCACGCAGCTCGCGCGCATCGACAGCCTGGGCGGCGTCCTGTCGCCCGCGCTGCTCGCTTCCTTCGTCGTGCTGGGCGTGTTTCCGCTGCTCGCGCGCCGGGTGGTGGCCCATGTGCAGCGCAGGCAGGTCACTGCGCGCTGGCCGCGGCCGGCACGTTTCGAGCGCAATCTGGTGGTCATCGGCGGCGGCAGCGCCGGCCTGGTCACGTCCTACATCGCCGCGGCGGTGAAAGCCAGGGTGACGCTGGTCGAGCGCCACAAGCTCGGCGGCGACTGCCTCAACACCGGCTGCGTGCCTTCGAAGGCGCTGATCCGCTCGGCGAGGTTCCTGGCGCAGGTCGCGCGCGCGCCCGAGTTCGGCATCGCGTCGGCCGAGGTGCGCTTCGACTTTGCCGAGGTCATGGAGCGGGTGCAGCGCATCATCGCCCAGGTCGAGCCGCACGACTCGGCCGCGCGCTACAGCGGACTGGGGGTCGAGGTGGTGCAGGGGGCGGCGCGCATCGTGTCGCCGTGGGCGGTGGAGATCGAGACCGCCGGGGGCGAACGCCGGCGTCTCACCACGCGCGCCATCGTCATCGCCGCCGGGGCGCGCCCCACGGTGCCCGACCTGCCCGGAATCGACGACATCGGCTACCTCACCTCCGACACCGTGTGGTCGCTGCGCGCACTGCCGCGCCGGCTGCTGGTGCTTGGCGGCGGGCCGATCGGCTGCGAGCTGGCGCAGGCGTTTGCGCGCCTTGGCGCCCGCGTCACGCTGCTCCAGCGCGGCGCACGCCTGTTGCCGCGCGAGGATGCGGATGTGTCGGAGGTGGTGATGCAGCGCTTTCGCGCCGAGGGCATCGACTTGCGCCTGAACCATCGGGCGAGCGCGTTCGTCAGCGAGGGTGAGGACAAGATCCTGCTTGCCGAGCATGCCGGCGAGGCGGTGCGCATTCCCTTCGATGCGGTGCTCCTCGCGCTCGGGCGCAGCGCCAACCTGAGCGGCTACGGGCTGGAGGAGCTGGGGGTGCGCTGCGGGCAGACGATCGAGACCAACGCCCTGCTGCAAACCAACTACCCCAGCATCTACGCCGCCGGCGATGTCGCCGGGCCTTACCAGTTCACCCACGTTGCCGCGCACCAGGCGTGGTACGCGGCGGTCAATGCCTTGTTCGACCCGTTCAAGACCTTCGCGGTGGACTATCGCGTCATCCCCTGGGCCACCTTCATCGATCCGGAGGTCGCCCGTGTCGGGCTCAACGAGCAGGAGGCGCGCGCGCAGGGCATCGCCTGTGAAGTGAGCACCTTCGGCATCGACGAACTCGACCGCGCCATCGCCGACAGCGCGGCGCACGGCTTCATCAAGGTGCTGACCGTGCCGGGCAAGGACCGCATCCTGGGCGTGACCATCGTCGGTGAACACGCCGGCGAGCTGATCGCCGAGTACGTGCTGGCGATGAAGCAGGGCATCGGCCTCAACAAGATGCTCGGCACCATCCATATCTATCCCACCCTGGCCGAGGCCAACAAGTATGTCGCCGGCAACTGGAAGCGCGCGCACGCGCCGCAGCGGCTGCTCGCCTGGGTGGAGCGCTTCCACCGCTGGCGGCGCGGACCGGCGGGCTGACGCCGAGACGGGTTCGCGGCTTCCGCCGCTCCTACATGAGGTGTGGGGGCTGCGGGGTTCCTGTAGGAGCGGCGGAAGCCGCGAATTCTTTCCGGTGCCGGGCAGGCGGGCCGGGGCTGGAGGGGCGTTGACGCGATTGTTCCGGGCGCGGCGGCGAGGAGCACGATTCGCCGCCTTTCAACCACTACAATGGCGCCCATCATGCGCTCACACACCACTTCCGCCACTCCGCCCGCGGCCGCGGACCCGGCGATGCCCGACTTGCTGGCCGGCGCCGTTGCCGGTCGCCGCGCCGCGCCCTTTCTGCCCATGTCGCGCAAGGAAATGGACGCGCTCGGCTGGGATCGGTGCGACGTCATCCTGGTGACGGGCGACGCCTACATCGACCACCCCAGCTTCGGCATGGCCCTGGTCGGGCGCCTGCTCGAGGCGCACGGTTTCCGCGTCGGCATCCTCAGCCAGCCCGACTGGCAATCGGCCGAGCCCTTCCGCGCGCTGGGCAAGCCGCGGCTGTACTTCGGCATCACCGCCGGCAACATGGATTCGCTGGTCAACCGCTACACCTCGGATCGCAAGATCCGCTCCGACGACGCCTACACGCCCAACGCCGAGGCCGGCAGGCGCCCGGACCGCGCGGTGACGGTGTATGCGCAGCGCGCGCGCGAGGCCTATCCCGGCACGCCGATCGTGATCGGCAGCATCGAGGCCTCGCTGCGCCGCATCGCGCATTACGACTACTGGTCGGACAAGGTGCGGCGCTCGGTGCTGCCCGACTCCAAGGCCGACATCCTGCTCTTCGGCAACGCCGAGCGTGCGCTGGTGGCGCTCACCCACCGCCTGGCGGCGGGCGAGCCGGTCGACGCCATCCGCGACCTGCGCGGCACCGCCTTCATGGTCAAGCCGGGCTGGAAGCCGGCCGAGGACTGGCACGCGCTCGACTCGCGCGCGCTCGACAAGCCAGGCCGCATCGACACCCACCCCGACCCTTACGCGATGGAGCCGGCAGCTGCCGCGCCCAGGCCCGCCGCCGACGGCGCCCAGCCGGTGCGCATCGTCCCCGCGGCTGAGCGTGTCGCCGCGCGCCGCGCCGACCGTGCACGCACGGTGATCCGCCTGCCGTCCTACGAGGAGGTCAAGAACGATCCGGTGATGTATGCCCACGCCTCGCGCGTGTTCCACCTCGAGTCCAACCCGGGCAACGCGCGCGCGTTGGTGCAGTGCCATGGCGAGGGTCCGGGCGCGCGCGACGTGTGGATCAATCCGCCGCCGGTGCCGCTGACCACGCCCGAGATGGATTTCGTCTACGACCGGCCGTATGCGCGTGCGCCGCACCCGAGCTACGGCGGTGCGCGCATCCCGGCCTGGGACATGATCAAGTTCTCGATCAACATCATGCGCGGCTGTTTCGGCGGCTGCACCTTCTGCTCGATCACCGAGCACGAGGGGCGCATCATCCAGAGCCGCTCGCACGACTCGATCCTCCACGAGATCGAGGAGATCCGCGACAAGTCGCCCGACTTCAAGGGCCACATCACCGACCTCGGCGGGCCGACCGCCAACATGTACCGCATGGCGTGCAAGAGCAAGGCGATCGAGGAGAACTGTCGGCGCCTGTCCTGCGTCTATCCGGGCATCTGCGAGAACCTCGACACCGACCACTCCTCGCTGGTCGAGCTCTATCGCAAGGCGCGCGCGGTGCCGGGCGTCAAGCGCATCACCATCGGCTCGGGCCTGCGCTACGACCTCGCGGTGCGCTCGCCCGAGTATGTGAAGGAACTCGTCACCCACCACGTCAGCGGCCTGCTCAAGATCGCCCCCGAGCACACCGAGGAGAACACGCTCTCCAAGATGATGAAGCCGGGCATCGGCGCCTATGAGGAGTTCGCGCGCATGTTCGAGAAGTACTCGAAGCTCGCGGGCAAGAAGCAGCACCTGGTGCCTTACTTCATCGCCGCGCACCCGGGTACCACCGACGAGGACATGCTCAACCTGGCGCTGTGGCTCAAGGCGCACGACTTCCGCCTCGACCAGGTGCAGACCTTCCTGCCCACGCCGATGGCACTCGCCACCACGATGTACCACTCGCGGCGCAATCCGCTGAAGAAAGTCGCGACCGACTCCGAGCTGGTGGAGACCGCGCGCGCCGGCCGCATCCGCAAGCTGCACAAGGCTTTCCTGCGCTGGCACGACCCGGAGAACTGGCCGCTGCTGCGCGAGGCGCTGGTGGCGATGGGGCGGGCGGACCTGGTCGGCAACGGGCCGCATTGCCTAGTGCCGCGCCAGCAACCCGCAGCACTCGCCAAGGCGGGGCAGGGTGCTGCGGCACCGGGTCGAACGGCACGCGGTGGCCGGAAGGATCCGCCTGCCGAGGGCCGCTGCAAGCGCAGCGGCCGTCCGCTCAGGAAGTAGCGGTCTCCAGGCGGTTGCGGCCAGCCGACTTGGCGCGGTACATCGCCGCGTCGGCGCGCCGCAGCAGATCCTCGGCGCGCTCGTCGCTGCCGTCGAAGCAGGCGA
>JAKLLJ010000024.1 GCA_023150215.1 Thauera sp.
CGACGCCCCGACGCTAGCGAGCGCGAGCCTTTCAATCCTGGCGCCATGAATCATCCCGCGCCAAGCCTTTGCGCTTAGGCGGCGCGCCGCCGGCGCAAGCCTTACCAGTCGACCTTCTCCACCGCGCCCAGCGAACGCCCCAGGAAGCGCTCGCCGATGGTCTGGAAGCGCAGCGGCACGTCGCTGACCACGAAACGGTAGTCTGCCGCCCCCCCACTCGTGCGTGCGAGCCCCGCGTGCTGCAGGCGCTCGGCGGCCAGCTCGGCGGTGGTCAGCGCGGAGTCGATCAGGCGCACTCGCGGTCCGGCGACGTCGCGCAGCAGCGGCTTGAGCAGGGGGTAGTGGGTGCAGCCGAGCACCAGGCTGTCGACCTCCTCAGCGAGCACCGGACGCAGGTATTCCTGCGCAGTGAGGCGGGTGACCTCGTGGTCGAGCCAGCCTTCCTCCACCAGCGGCACGAACAGCGGGCAGGCTTGGGAATACACGCGCACCGCCGGATCGAGCTCGTGCATGCGGCGGGCGTAGGCGTTGCTGTTGATCGTGGTCGGGGTGCCAATCACGCCGATTCGTCGCCCGGTCGACGCGGCGACCGCTGCGCGCGCACCCGCTTCGATCACATCCAGCACCGGGATCCCGGCAGCGCGCCGGTGCACCTCCTCGGCGGCGACCGCGGCCATGGTGTTGCAGGCGATGATCAGCATCTTCACGTCGCGCTGGAGCAGGAACTCGGTGATCTGCGCGGTGAAGTGTTCGATGGTGGCGACCGACTTGACGCCGTAAGGCACTCGCGCGGTGTCGCCGAAGTAGACGATGTTCTCCAGCGGCAGGCGCTCCATCAGCGCACGCACCACGGTGAGCCCGCCGACACCGGAATCGAATACCCCGATCGGGCGTGCGGCGGCGGCCGCGCTCATCGCGCGGCTCCGCCGCGAGAGCGGCACAGGATCAAAGCAGCACCACCGAGGCGAACTTGCGCTTGCCGACCTGCAGCACCACGGTGTCACCGGCGCGCAGCAGCAGGCCCTTGTCCTCGGCACGCTCGCCGTCGATGCGCACGCCGCCCTGCTCGATCATCCGCATCGCCTCCGAGGTGGTGCCGGTGAGCCCGGCCTGCTTGAGGACCTGGAACAACGGCAGGCCGTCGACACCGACGTTCACATTGACCTGCGGAATGTCGTCGGGAATCGCGTTGCGCTGGAAGCGCGCCTCGAAGTCGGCGAGCGCCTCCTCGGCCGCGCGCCGGCCATGGAAGCGGGCAACGAACTCCTGCGCCAGCATGACCTTGACGTCGCGCGGGTTGCGCCCGCCCTCGACCTCGGCACGCAGCTGCGCGATCTCGGCGGTGGAGCGGAAGGACAGCAGCTCGTAGTAGCGCCACATCAGGGTGTCGGACACCGACATGGTCTTGCCGAAGATCTCCTTGGCCGGCTCGGCGATGCCGATGTAGTTGCCGAGCGACTTGGACATCTTGCTCACGCCGTCCAGGCCCTCGAGCAGCGGCACCATGACCACGCACTGGGGTTCCTGGCCGTAGTGCTTCTGCAGCTCGCGCCCCATCAGCAGGTTGAAGCGCTGGTCGGTGCCGCCGAGCTCGACGTCGGTCTTCATCGCCACCGAATCGTAGCCCTGGCACAGCGGGTAGAGGAACTCGTGGATCGCGATCGGCTGGTTATTGCCGTAGCGCCGGGCGAAGTCGTCCCGCTCGAGCATGCGCGCCACCGTCTGCAGCGAGGCGAGGCGGATCATCCCAGCCGATCCGAGGCCTTCCATCCAGCTCGAATTGAAACAAATCTCGGTCTTTTCCGGATCGAGGATCTTGAACACCTGCTCCTGGTAGGTCTTCGCGTTGTCCATGATCTGTTCGCGCGACAGCGGCGGGCGGGTGGTGTTCTTGCCGCTCGGGTCACCGATCATGCCGGTGAAGTCGCCGATCAGGAACTGGATCTGGTGACCGAGCTCCTGGAAGTGGCGCATCTTGTTGATCAGCACGGTGTGGCCGAGATGGAGGTCGGGCGCGGTGGGGTCGAATCCGGCCTTCACCCGCAGGGGACGACCGCGCTTGAGCTTTTCGACCAGTTCGGCCTCGATCAGCAGGGCGTCGGTGCCGCGCTTGATGAGGTCGATCGCCGCCTGAACATCGGACATTCAATTTCTCCAAAATTACTTTGCCGAACCGGAGCGTGACTTTGCTACACTTCCGAAAATTTTTTTCACATCCCAGCCCATCGAGCTCATGAAGGCCAGAAAAACCCGAATTCTAGCCGATATGCCGGCCCGTCTCCTCTCCCGCCCGCGGACCTGGGTTGCAGCCGGTGTCACCGGCATGTCCCTGCTGGGCGTGGTCGCGGCCACTGCGGTCGTACCCGGCAGTGTGCAGTCGAACCTGCTCGTCGAACGCATCGTGGAATCCCTGCCCCCTCCGGCGGTGACGCGCGCGACCAGCACCACCACACTGCCCTTCGTCCACTACGAACGCATCCAGGCCGGCGACACGCTGCAGGCGCTGTTCAACCGCCTGCGCATCGACGACGCCGAAGCGCTCGCCTACCTTTCCGGTTCCGACGCCGGCCGCAAGGCCCTGCGCCAGTTGCGTGCCGGACGCTCGGTCACCGCCCTCGTATCGCCCGACGGGCGCCTGCTCTCGTTCTCGCTGCCAGTCGGCAACACCGGCTCGCAAGTCGTCGTCGAACGCGGCGACAGCGGACTGAGCCTGCGCGACGCGGATGATGCCGACGCAACGCAGATGGTCGAGATGCGCTCGGGCACGATCACCCACTCGCTGTTCGGCGCCACCGACGCCGCCGGCCTGCCCGACAACGTCGCCACCCAGCTCGCGACGATCTTCGGCACCTGGATCGATTTCCACTCCGACCTGCGCAAGGGCGACCGCTTCAACGTGGTGTATGAGGCAATCTACGAGGACGGCAACCCGGTGCGCGCCGGCCGCATCCTCGCCGCCGAGTTCATCAACAACGGCGAGCGCCACGCCGTGGTGCTGTACCGCGGCCCGAGCGGCAAGGAGCAGTACTACAGCGACGACGGCCAGAGCCTGCAAGAAGGTTTTCTGCGCTCGCCGCTGGAGTTTTCCCGGGTGAGCTCGAACTTCGGTCGCCGCCTGCACCCGATCCACGGCAGCTGGCGCGACCACAACGGCACCGATTTCTCCGCCCCGATCGGCACCCCGGTCATGGCGACCTCGGATGCCACCATCGAGTTCATCGGCACCCAGCGCGGCTTCGGCAACCTCATCGTGCTCAAGCACCGCAACGACATCACCACCCATTACGCCCACCTCAACGGCTTCGCCAAGGGCCTTGCCAAGGGCAAGGCGGTCAGCCAGGGCGACCTGATCGGCTACGTCGGCTGCACCGGGTGGTGCACCGGGCCGCACCTGCACTACGAGGTCCGCCTCAAGGATGTTCCCGCCGACCCGATGACGGTCGCGCTGCCGATGGCCGACACCTTCAACGACAAGCAACTCGCCGCCTTCAAGCACAACACCGCCCATCTGCGCCAACGCTTCGCGCTGCTCAACTACGAGCTCGCCAGCGCGCGCTGAACGCGGGACTGAACAAAAAACGAGGCGCCGAAGCGCCCCGTTTTGTTTGCGACAGTCCCGTTCAGACCGTAAACGACGAGCCGCAGCCGCAGGTGCTGGTCGCGTTCGGATTGCGGATCACGAACTGCGAACCTTCCAGGCCTTCGGTGTAATCGATTTCTGCGCCAACCAGGTATTGGTAGCTCATCGGATCGACCAGCAGCGCCACGCCGTTCTTCTCGAACGTGGTGTCGTCCTCGTTCACTTCCTCGTCGAAAGTGAAACCGTACTGGAAGCCCGAACATCCGCCGCCGGACACAAAGACGCGCAGCTTCAGGTCGGGGTTGCCTTCCTCTTCGATCAGCTCGCGCACTTTGTTCGCGGCGCTGTCGGTAAAGACCATGATTTCGGGGGTTTCGACTTCTGCGCTCATGTTTTCTCCTCTGCTGGGGGACACCGCGGATGATGCGCCTTCCGCGACCCAATCGTCAAAATCTGATCGAATTCTCGACCACGAGTTCCGTCACGGACTAACCGGCACAATGTCCAGGCCCATTTCTTCATCCAGGCCGAACATGATGTTGAGGTTTTGCACCGCCTGACCCGCCGCACCCTTGACCAGGTTGTCGATCACCGACAGCACGACCACGGTGTCGCCGCCCTGCGGCCGATGGACCGCGATGCGGCACAGGTTGGAGGCGCGCACCGAGCGCGTCTCGGGATGACTGCCCGCCGGCATCACATCGACGAAGGCCTCGCCAGCGTAACGCCGCTCGTACAAGCCCTGCAGGTCGGACGCATCGACGCCCGCCTTGAGACGACCGTACAAGGTGGCATGGATACCACGGATCATCGGCGTCAGGTGGGGTACGAAGGTGAGCCCGACCTGATGCCCGGCGGCGATCGACAGGCCCTGGCGGATCTCCGGCAAGTGGCGGTGACCGGGCACGCCATAGGCCTTGAAGCTGTCGGCCGCCTCGGGCAGCAGAGTGTGGACCTCGGCCTTGCGACCCGCACCGGACACGCCCGACTTGGCATCGGCGATCAGGTGTGCGGTATCGACCAGCCCCGCCTCGACCAGCGGCAGGAAGCCGAGCTGGACGGCAGTCGGATAGCAGCCCGGGTTCGCGAGCACGCGCGCGCTGCGGATCCGTTCGCGGTTGACCTCGGGCAGGCCATACACCGCCTCAGCGACGAGCTCGGGCGCGGCATGCTCCATGCCATACCACTTCTGCCATTCGGCGACGTCGCGGATGCGGAAATCGGCGGCGAGGTCGATCACGCGCACCCCGGCCGCGACGAGTTCCGCAGCCTGCTTCATCGCGATGCCGTTGGGGGTGGCGAAAAATACCGCATCGCACTTTTCCAGCCCGGCATCCTGCGGCGTGACGAACTTCAGGCTCACTCGCTTGCGCAGGCTCGGAAACATGTCCGAGACCGCCATGCCGGCCTCGCCACGCGAGGTGATCGCGGTGAGTTCGACTCCGGAGTGGCGCGCCAGCAGGCGCAACAGTTCGACGCCGGTATATCCGGTCCCGCCAACGACTCCAACCTTGATCATGCTCGCTCCTCGCATCGAAAGACTGAACGCGGATTATCTCACCATCGGCGGGTGCAGGCGGTTACCAAGGCGTTACCGAGGCACGCCCCGCTCCACCGGCGCACCGAGCGCGCGCGCAAACACGAAAGCCGCCCCATGGGGCGGCTTCGCAGGTACTGCAACGGCGCGCAGCGCAGGAATCAGCGCTTCGAGAACTGCTTGGCGCGGCGGGCTTTGCGCAGACCGACCTTCTTGCGCTCGACTTCGCGCGCATCGCGGGTCACGAACCCGGCGGCACGCAGGTCGCCCTTCAGCGCGGCGTCGTAGTCCACCAGCGCGCGAGTGATGCCGTGGCGCACTGCACCGGCCTGACCCGACTCGCCGCCGCCGACGACGTTGACCATGATATCGAAGCGAGCCTCGTTGCCGGTCAGCACGAGCGGCTGGCGCACGATCATGCGGCCCGTTTCACGCGAGAAGAACTCGTCGACCGGTTTGCCGTTGACGACGATGTTGCCGGTGCCCGGCTTGATGAAAACGCGAGCGACCGCAGTCTTGCGGCGACCGGTACCGTAGTTGTAAGTGACAGCCATCTATCGGCTCCTTCAGATCTCGAGAAGTTGCGGCTGCTGAGCGGTGTGCGGATGCGACGGACCCGCGTAGCACTTCAGCTTCTTCAGCATGGCGTAGCCCAGCGGGCCCTTCGGCAACATGCCCTTCACCGCCTTCTCGAGCACGCGTTCGGGGAAGCGCTGCTGGAGCTTGGTGAAGTTGGTTTCGTAGATACCGCCCGGGTAGCCCGAGTGACGGTAGTACTTCTTGTCCTGCGCCTTGTTACCCGTCACGCGCAGTTTCTCGACGTTGACCACGACGATGAAATCGCCGGTATCCACGTGCGGGGTGTAGATGGCCTTGTGCTTGCCACGCAGGCGACGAGCAACTTCGGCGGCGAGACGGCCAAGCACCTTGTCCGTGCCGTCGACAACGAACCAGTCGCGCTTGACCTCGTGCGGCTTGGCGGAAAACGTCTTCATGTGAATCCTCGATCTTTGTCGGGCCTTCGGAGATGGCCGTCAAACGGAAAGCTCGCAATGCTACTTCCAACATGCGAGGCATGTCAATCACCGAAGCAGTCGCGCGAACAAAGCACAAAAAAAACGCAGCCCGATCGGACTGCGTTAAATCCACACCAAAGGAGGAGGGTGGAGGAGACATCGTTTGGATCGGCGCGAGCCCTTGCGGGCGGGCTGCTGCGTCTGCGACCCGACTGAGACGAATTATCCATAGCGCCCGACGTGCCTGCAAGGCATTTTTGTGCATCGCAGAAGAAAAGTTTTGATTGTTGTATTACATAAATTTATCACAACGCAGGCTCTTGTTTTAGATCAATTTTCCCGCACCCGCCAGAGCCGCACCACACCCCCCGCATTCGATCAGCAACGCACCCCAAGCCCGTTTTGCTGCATTGCATCACTACGGCTCCGTATTGACCTCGCGACCCGCCGCATCGCCCCTGGACACGACTCGCAAGTCACTGATGCAACTAAGGAGGGCGCCTGATTGTGGCGATGCGGCGAGATCATTCCGCACTGCGGTAAGATTAGACCCCTTCAGCACGCAACTTGAACGAAGGGCGGACGGCGCCCGGGAGCAGAACGAAATGGAATGCACGATCAAATGGCTCGATGGCATGAGCTTCATCGCCGAGACCGGGACCGGTCATCTCGTCGCAATGGACGGCGCCCCCGACGCTGGCGGCCGCAACCTGGCCCCGCGACCGATGGAACTGCTGCTGGCGGGCGCGGGCGGCTGCACCGCGTTCGACGTCGTGCTGATCCTCAAGCGCGGGCGCCACGACGTGCGCGGATGCAGCGTGCGGCTGAAAGCGGAACGCGCGGACAGTGACCCGAAGGTCTTTACCCGGATTCGCTTCATCTACTCGATCACCGGCCGCAACCTGAAGCGCGAGGTGATCGAGCGCGCAGTACACCTGTCGGCCGAGAAGTACTGCTCGGCCTCGATCATGCTCGGCAAGACCGCCGAAATCACCCACGAGGTCGAGCTGCTCGAAGCCGACTAGCGGCGCCGCGGCGAAGTGGCCGGCGCGCGCTCAGATGCGGTAGGCGAACGTGGTCATCATGCGCGCGGCGAGTTGCATCGCCCCCTTCGCCGGCGCCGGCAGTTCGTGGGCGCCGAGGCGTAGCGCGGTCTCGGCGTGCTCGGCTTCATCGACCTTCATCTGCTCGACGATCGCCCGCGAGCGGCGATCGGCCACCGGCAGGGTGTCGAGATGGCCCTTCAGGTGATGCTCGACCTGACGCTCGGTCTCCGCGAGAAAGCCGAGGTTCCAGCGTTCGCCAAGACGTCCGGCAACGAGTCCGAGGGCGAGCGCCCCACCGTACCAGAGCGGGTTGAGATCGCGCGACATGATCGACTGCCCCTGGTAGAGCGCCTGCGCACAGACCTCGCCGACGTGATTCACCCGCATCAGCGCCGCCGCGTGGCTGCGCTCGGCATCGCTCAACTCGGCATCCGGCACGTCCTCGCCAGGCACGGCGCGCACGCTGCGCGCCGGGGCGAACACCGTGCGCAGCGCCTTGTCGAATTCGATGATGGCCTGATCGATCATTGCGGAACTCCAAAACGGTTATCCGGATCGCGCTTGAGCCGCAGCAGGCGCAGCGCGTGGTCGCGGTCACGCGGCCCGGCCGGGCCGTCGCAGAAATGATCCCGGGCGAGCGCCGCACGCGGGCGGTTGTAGCCGTTGTCGAAGATCGGCGTCCAGGCGCCGCTCTTCAGCGCCGTCCAGCCACCGTCCTTGCGCGCGCTGGCATAGAGACGACGCTCGCCGGTCGCGCAGCGGATGCCCTCGAAGGTCACGCTCTCCGCCCCTCCCGGCGTGCGCACGACCAGGATGTAGCGCACCACGCCGTCGGCGCCGACCGCAACGCTGCCTTCATCCACCAGGAAGGTGTTGGGCGAAGGCGTGCCGATGTCGATCACGCGCAGCGTGGCTTCCTGGGGCGCGGGAGGCATGCTCACTTCGCCTTCGCTCCAGTCGGGCTCAGTGTCGTCCAGCACGCCCGCCGCAGCGGGCAACGAAGCCAGCGCCAGCGTCAGCAGCCCGGCGCGCAGGGCGCTTGTCAGAATGAAATTCAAAGGGGGTCGTCTCCACTGCAGGATTGAGCCGCGATCACCCGCGCCTACCTCCGGATCGCGTCACGCACGGCGCGCTCGCCGAGCATCACGCGCACCGGATCCGGTGCCGGCTCAGGCTCGGCCAGGCGATAGCTGTCCGGCAGCTCGAAACCGCGCACACGGAACAAGATGCGCGCCAGCTCGATCAGCGCCAGTTGATACACCTGGCGTTTGAACTCGATCACGGCCTCGAGCGGCACCCAGTAGTTGCTCCATCGCCAGGCATCGAATTCCGGATGGGTGCTCGCGCGCAGACAGACGTCGGAGTCGCGCCCCACCAGCCGCAGCAGGAACCAGATCTGCTTCTGTCCGCGGTAGGTGTTGCGCCACTCGCGCCGGATCCAGTGCTTGGGCACCTCGTAGCGCAGCCAGCCGCGCGTGCGGCCAAGGATCCTGACGTGCTCCGGGCGCAAGCCGACCTCCTCGTAGAGTTCCCGGTACATGGCCTGCTCGGGCGACTCGCCGTGCTTGATGCCACCTTGGGGGAACTGCCAGGAGTGCTCGCGGATGCGCTTGCCCCAGAACACCTCGTTGCGCGCATTGACCAGAATGATGCCGACGTTCGGGCGAAAGCCTTCACGGTCAAGCATGACGAACCTTCAAATTCGGTTGATTGGTCACGATTTTTTCACACTTGCGCACGCATTGAAAGCGAACCCTCCGCGTGCAGGCATCGAGCTCGATCGGCGCGAAGCGTTGCGCCCCGATCCCATGCGCTAGAATCGCGGGCCAGATCACGCCCTAACACGCCTTAACTCGAAGATCCTCATGCGCGCCAGCCAGTTCCATCTATTTACTCTCAAGGAAGCCCCGTCCGACGCCGAAGTCGTCAGCCAGAAGCTGATGCTGCGCGCCGGCATGATCCGCAAGACTGCCGCCGGCATCTACAGCTACATGCCGCTGGGCCTGCGCGCGATCCGCAAGGTCGAGACCATCATCCGCGAGGAAATGAATCGCGCCGGCGCGATGGAGCTGATCATGCCGCTGGTCCAGCCCGCCGAGCTGTGGCAGGAGACCGGACGCTGGGACAAGATGGGTCCCGAGATGCTGCGCCTGAAGGACCGTCACGAGCGCGACTTCGCCCTGCAGCCCACTTCCGAGGAAGTCGTCACCGACATCGCACGCCAGGAGCTCAAGAGCTACCGCCAGCTGCCGAAGAACTTCTACCAGATCCAGACCAAGTTCCGCGACGAGCGCCGGCCGCGCTTCGGCGTCATGCGCGGGCGCGAGTTCACCATGAAGGACGCCTACTCCTTCGACCGCAGCGAAGAGGCCGCCGGGCGCAGCTACGACATCATGTTCGCCGCCTACAAGCGCATCTTCGACCGCCTCGGTCTCGAATACCGCGCGGTGGCCGCCGACACCGGCGCCATCGGCGGCGACCGCTCGCACGAGTTCCAGGTCATCGCCGACACCGGCGAGGACGCCATCGTCTATTGCCCTGACTCCGACTACGCCGCCAACATCGAGCTCGCCGAAGCCGTCGCGCTGCTCGCCCGCCGCGCCGCGCCCACCAAGGCCCTGGAGAAGACCCCCACCCCCGGCAAGGCCACCTGCGCGGACGTCGCCGAACTGCTCGGCGTGCCGCTGGCGACCACGGTGAAGTCACTGGTGCTCGCCACCGACGACGTCGATGAGAAGGGCAATCCGGCCGGCGTCACCGTGTGGCTGCTGCTGGTGCGCGGCGACCATGCGCTCAACGAGGTCAAGGCGGGCAAGCTCGAAGGCCTCAAGGCGGGCTTCCGCTTCGCCACCGAGGCCGAGATCCTCGCGCACTTCGGCTGCAAGCCGGGCTACCTCGGCCCGATCGGCCTGCTGAAGCCGGTCAAGCTCATCGCCGACCGCACCGTCGCGCACATGGCCGACTTCATCTGCGGCGCCAACGCCGAGGATTTCCACTTCACCGGCGTCAACTGGAGCCGCGATCTGCCCGAGCCCGACCTGGTGGCCGACATCCGCGACGTGGTCGAGGGCGACCCCAGCCCGGACGGCCGCGGTGTGCTCGCCATCCAGCGCGGCATCGAGGTCGGCCACGTGTTCTACCTCGGCAACAAGTACTCCAAGGCGATGAACGCCACCTTCCTCGACGAGGATGGCAAGCCCAAGCACTTCGAGATGGGCTGCTACGGCATCGGCGTCACCCGCATCCTCGGCGCCGCGATCGAGCAGAACCACGACGCCCGCGGCATCATCTGGCCGCGCGCGATCGCGCCTTTCGAAGTGGTGATCTGCCCGGTGGGCTGGGGCAAGTCCGAGGCGGTGCGCGATGAAGCGCAAAAGCTCTACGACGCGCTCGTCGCCACCGGCGTCGACGCCATCCTCGACGACCGCGACGAGCGCCCGGGGGTGATGTTCGCCGACTGGGAGCTGATCGGCGTGCCGCACCGCGTCACCATCGGCGACCGCGGTCTCAAGGAAGACGTGGTCGAGTACCAGGGCCGGCGCGACACCGAAGCCGCCAAGCTGCCGCTGGGCGAAGTCCTCGGCCACCTGCTCGAGCGCCTGAAGCCGGGCTGATCACCGCAGCAGCCCGCAGTCAGGAACCAACCGCCCCCATGTCCCCCATGCCTGCCCCGCTCCGCCACCTCGCCGCCGCCTGCGCCCTCGCGCTCGCGGCCGGTGGCGCGCAGGCGGGCGCGCAACAGTACGAGCCGATGGCGGCTAGCGTGCGCGCCGCGTTGCACGCTGCGGTCAGTGATGCGGTCGCACCGACGCTGCCGATCGCCGACGCCGACGAGCGCGCGCAGTGGCTCGCCGAGATGTCGCGCCGGCTGCGCAAGCGCATCCCGGACGAAGCCTATCGCCGCGAACTGCTCACCACCATCCACTACGAGGCCACCCGCGCCGGGCTCGATCCGCAGATGGTGCTCGGTCTCATCCAGGTCGAAAGCAACTTCCGCAAATACGCCATCTCGTCAGCCGGCGCACGCGGCTACATGCAGGTCATGCCGTTCTGGGTCAAGGTCATCGGCCGCCCGGACGACAACCTCTTCCACCTGCGCACCAACCTGCGCTACGGCTGCATCATCCTGCGCCACTACCTCGACATCGAGCGGGGTGACCTCTACCGCGCGTTGGGCCGCTACAACGGCAGCCTGGGCAAGTCGCACTATCCCAACCTGGTGCGCGGCGCCTGGGAAAAGCACTGGGGCTGGTCGCCGCAGCAGCTTGCCGCGGCCGCCCAGGCCCGCCCCGACGCAGGCCCCGGCGCTTCGCGCTGAAGCGTCGCCTCAGCCCGCCACGGCGGCCAGCACGCGCGACACCTGCGGCTTGTCGTCCGCCGCACGCACGTCCTTGCCCACGGCGGTGAGCGACTGCACGTCGCCGCACAGTTCCCCGCCCTCCTCGATCAGGATCTTGCCGTAACGGATCTTGCCACTGACCCGGCCGGTGGCATGAATCAACAGTTGCTGGCGAGCGGTGAGTTCGCCCTCGAAGTGGCCGTGGATCTCGGCGATGTCGATGCCGACGGTGCCCTTGTAGGCGCCTTTCTCGGCAATGCGCAGCACACGGCTGTCCATCGTCGCCTCGACACGACCTTCCACCACCAGAGTGTCGCAATCGAGGATCTCGGCGCCCTTGAGCTTGACCTCGGGGCCGACGATCAGGCGGCTCTCGCCCGCCCCGCCCGCGATCATTTCGGTCGCGGGTGCGGCGTCGGCGAACGCTGGACTGACCGGCCGCGCCGGCGTCTGCGGCGCACTCGAACTCATTGCAGCGCCTGCAGGCGTGTCGGCGATCGCCGTGCCTGCGCTGGCGGAAGCGCTCCCAACAGGGCGCGGGCCCGTGCGCAGGGCGGGGGTTTCGGCGGTCTTCTGGAACAGATTGGGCTTGTTGAACATGCTTTCTCCTCGAACGTGGCGCAGCACGGTTACTGCGCGCTGCCGCATTGCGATGCAAGGGCCGTGCCATCAAGTGCTTTCTTGAGCAGGAACAAAGCCTTGCCCATCCCGGCCGAGGCCCGGCAAGGGCAATTCGGCAGGTGCACCGGGCGCCCCTGTCGCCCGTGCCCGACAGTTTTCCGACGCACGCCTGCAAGGCGCTGTTCTGCAAGCCTTTTCCACTGTCGCCTGGAAGCGACGGACAAGACGCCCGTCCCACTTACTTCGTCTTGCACTTCCCCCTCCGAGTGCAGCCGGGCGACGCCCTACACTTTCGCGCTTGCCTGCTTTCCTCCCCGACACCTCGACATGCCCCGCCTTTCGTTTCGCAGCACGCTGCTGGCGAGCTTCCTGCTTGTCGCGGGCACCCTGGCCGCTGCGGCCGCCAGCGGCTGGCTCGGACTGGAAGCGCTCGCACGCGCCATCCACGACGACAATCGCGCCGCACTCGTGCTCAGCGCCGCGGCGCGCGAACTCGGCGAGCGCACGGTGGACCTCGAACGCAACGCCCGCCAGTTCCTCGTCCTCGGCAATCCCGCACTCGCCGCGCGCTTTGAGGCAACGCTGGATGACGCCCTTGGCGTGCTCACGAAGCTCACCGCCGCCGCGCCGGCGATCACCGCCACCGCCGCCGACTGGCGCACGAGCGCGCAGCGCATTCGCGCGCAGCTCGAAAGCAGCGCCCGCAACACCATGCCCATCCCCGGCACAAGCGTGCCCCCAAGAGCTCCGGACGAATCCATCGATACTGAGTTCAAGCGCCTGTCCGAGGCCACGGCAACGCTCGCCGGCGCGGTGCAGGCGGCGCTCGCGGCACGTCAGCAGGCGGTGATAGAGGCGCTCGAGCGCGAGCGCGTCCGCGTGTCGGCGCAGGTCCTGGGCGCCTTCATCCTCGCCGCCGCACTCGCCATAGCGAGTGCCTGGTGGCTGCTGCGCCCGCTGGCCCGCATCGAGCACGCGATCGGCGCGATCGGCGACAACCGACTCGGCGAGGCGATCCGCATCGACGGCCCCGCCGACCTGCGCCAGCTCGGCGAACGCCTCGACTGGCTGCGCCGGCGCCTCGCCGAACTCGAGGCGAACCGCAACCGCGTGCTGCGCCACGTCTCGCACGAACTCAAGACGCCGCTGGCCTCGATCCGCGAAGGGGTGGCCCTACTCGCCGACGACGTACCCGGGCGCCTCAACCCCGAACAGCGCGAGGTGACACGCATCCTCGAGCACGGCGCGCGCACGCTGCAGACGCGCATCGAACAACTGCTGCGCTACGACGCCAGCCAGTTCGACGCACGTCGGCTCGACCTGCAGCCCACGGCGATCGCCGCGCTGCTGCGCGAAGCGGCAGAGGAGCATCGGCTCCCGGCGCGCGCACGCGGGGTCATGCTCGAGATCAGCGGGCGCGCCGCACCCATCCACGCCGACGCGGTCAAGCTCCGCGTTGCCTTCTCCAACCTGCTCGCCAACGCTATCGCCTTCAGCCCGGCGGACGGCTGCGTCCGCATCGCCATCGGCGAGTACGAGCAGAACGTGCGCATCGACTGCACGGACGAGGGTCCGGGCATCGCCGCGGATGAGTTCGAGGCCATCTTCGACCCCTTCTTCCAGGGGCGTCGACGCGCACCCGGCCCCGCGCACGGCAACGGCATCGGGCTGGCGATCGTGCGCGAATTCGTCACCGCCCACGGCGGCCGCGTGCACGCGCTCGCGAGCGCACGCGGCGCCCATTTCCGCATCGAGCTGCCCCGTGCCTGAACACCGCACGCCCCCCTCCTCCGTCGGCCGCCGGCCATTCATCCATGCCGCACGCGCCGGGCTGCTCGGCGTGCTCGCCGGGGTGCTCGCCGGCTGCGCGAACCTGCAAGCGGTGGCCGACGCGCCCCGTCCGGACATTGCCACGATCGACCCCGCGGCCGACGACGACGCCCGCTCCAGTCTCCATGCCGCAGTGCAGGCCAGCCAGCCGGGCGGCACCCGCCTCGCCGATGCCCGCCGTGTGCTCGAGCGCCTGCTCGCCGACGAGAGCACCGCGGCGCGCGCCTGGCATCCGTATGCGCGCGCACTGCTCGAGCAGATCCGCGAACGTCAGCGCCTTGGCGCGCTCAACGCGCGCCTCGAACACGAACGCGAAGCGATCGAACTCAGCGCCGCAGCGCACGCACGTGCACTGGCCGAACTGCGCCGCCAGCACGATGCGCTGCAGCACAAGCTCGACGCGCTCGCCGATATCGAACGCCGGCTCGAGCCCCCGGCCTTGCCTGCAACGGCCGACGAGGCCGACCGCCGATGACCCCCGCCGCCCCCGGGAACCGCACCCGCCCGCAGCAGCTGCTGGTGGTCGATGACGACGCCGATCTGCTGCGCCTGCTGTCGATGCGACTTGCCGCAAGCGGCTACCGCGTCGCGACCGCGAACTCCCTGCAGGCTGCACGGGCCCGCCTCGGCGTCGAGCGCTTCGACCTCGTGCTCAGCGACGTGCGCCTGCCCGACGGTGACGGCCTCGCGCTGTTCGAGGACATCCGCCGCCAGCACCCGACGCTGCCGGTGATCCTGCTCACCGCCCACGGCACCATCCCGGATGCGGTGGAGGCGACCTCGCGCGGCGTTGCCGGCTACCTGACCAAGCCCTTCGACAGCCAGACACTGCTCGCCAGCATCGCGCAAGCACTGCAACGGGCCGCACCGGCGAGCGCCCCCGCGACCGGCGGCGACAGCGCCTGGCGCGCCGCCATCATCAGCCGCAGCAACCGCATGCACAGCCTGCTCGACGAAGCCCGCCTGATCGCCGCCTCGGACGCCTCGGTGCTGATCCGCGGTGACAGCGGCACCGGGAAGGAGCTGCTCGCGCGCGCGATCCACCTTGCCAGCCCGCGTGCCGGCGGCCCCTTCATCGCAATCAACTGCGGCGCCATTCCCGAGCCCCTGCTCGAGTCCGAACTCTTCGGCCATGTGCGCGGTGCGTTCACCGGCGCAGCCAGCGCGCGTGGTGGCCTGATCCAGGCCGCGCACGGCGGCACCCTGTTCCTCGACGAGATCGGCGACATGCCGCCGGCGCTGCAGGTCAAGCTGCTGCGCGTGCTGCAGGAGCGCACCGTGCGCCCGGTCGGCGCCATCGAGGCCGAGGCGGTCGACCTGCGCATCCTGTCCGCCACCAACCGCGACCTCGATGCCGCACTCGCCGAGGGCAGCTTTCGCGAAGACCTCTACTACCGCATCAACGTCGTCGGCCTCGAACTGCCGACGCTGGCCGAACGGCGCGAGGACATCCCGCTGCTGGCCGAGCATTTCCTGCGCGGACTGGCGCAAAAATACGCCAAGCCGCTGTCCGGCTTCGCGCCCGACGCGCTCGAGGCGCTCGCCACCGCAAGCTGGCCCGGCAACGTGCGCCAGCTGCACAACGTCGTCGAGCAGGTCTGTGCGCTCGCCACCACGGCACTGATTGCGCGCCCCCTGGTCGATCGCGCGCTGCGGGTGAAGCCGATCGAGGCCCTGGGCTACGCCGAGGCGAAACGGCGCTTCGAGCGAAACTACCTGATACAGCTATTGAAACTTACTGCAGGTAATGTCTCGGACGCTGCGCGGCTGGCAGAACGCAACCGCACCGAGTTCTACCGTCTGCTGCAGCGGCACGGCCTGACGCCCGACCTGTTCCGTGGCGACGGCCCCGAAGTCGAACAATGAACAAGAACCTCGAAGGAGCCAGACATGATCACGCGTCAGACCATCGCCGCCATCCTCACCACCACCGCCATGGCCTATTCGATCGCCACGCCTGCGCAGGCCGCCAGCCTGCTCGATGGCCCGCGGATCGACATCGCCGCCTGCAGCAGCGACAAGCCTGCGACCACGACCCCGGGTGAGCGCAAGGACAAACCAGCGCAGACCTGATCGGCGCAAGCGCTCGATCCGTTGCAATCCTGGCCGCGCCCCGGACACCGGGTTCGCGGCTTCCGCCGCTCCCACAGGTGGCGAAAGCGCGACGGTTTTCTGTAGGAGCGCCGGAAGGCGGGAATGAAGCGGATCGTTTTCCATCGCCGTGCGTCGCCCCATCGCCGCCCGTTCGCGGCTTCCGCCGCTCCTACAGGGGCGGAAGCCGCGGTTTTCTGTAGGAGCGGCGGAAGCCGCGAATGCAGCAGTGGAGATCCGCCCCCGCCTCAGGCGGTGCCGCCCACCGTCAATCCATCGATGCGCAGCGTCGGCTGGCCGACGCCCACCGGCACGCTCTGGCCATCCTTGCCGCAGGTGCCGACGCCCGGGTCGAGGCGCATGTCGTTGCCGATCATCCTGACCTTGGTGAGCACGTCCGGACCGTTGCCGATCAGGGTCGCGCCCTTGACCGGGCGAGTCACCTTGCCGTCCTCGATCAGGTAGGCCTCCGCGGTGGAGAACACGAACTTGCCGGAGGTGATGTCCACCTGGCCGCCACCGAAGTTCACCGCGTACAAGCCCTTCTTGACCGACCTGATGATCTCTTCCGGGTTCTTGTCGCCGTTGAGCATGTAGGTGTTGGTCATGCGCGGCAGCGGCAGGTGGGCGAAGGACTCGCGGCGGCCGTTGCCGGTGACCGGCATGCCCATCAGGCGGGCGTTCATCATGTCCTGCATGTAGCCGGTGAGGATGCCGTCCTCGATCAGCACGGTGCGCTCGGTCGGATTGCCCTCGTCGTCGATGGACAGCGAGCCGCGACGGTCGGGCAGCGTGCCGTCGTCCACCACGGTGACGCCCTTGGCCGCGACCTGCTGGCCGATCAGCCCGGAAAACGCCGAGCTGCCCTTGCGGTTGAAGTCGCCCTCGAGGCCGTGGCCGATCGCCTCGTGGAGCAGGATGCCCGGCCAACCGGGGCCGAGCACCACCGGCATGGTGCCGGCCGGCGCCGGATCGGCCGCGAGGTTGACGCGCGCCTGATGCACGGCATCGCGCGCGTAGTCGTGCAGGCGATCGTCGCAGAAATACCCGTAGTCGTAACGCCCGCCGCCGCCGGCGCTGCCCTGCTCTCGGCGGCCACCCTCTTCCATGATCACGGTGATCGACACCCGCACCAGCGGGCGCACGTCGGCCGCCATGTGGCCGTCGCTGCGCGCCACCATCACCACCTCCCACGAGCCGGCGATGTGCGCCATGACCTGGGTGACGCGGGGGTCCTCGCCGCGGGCAAAGCCCTCGAGGCGCTCGAGCAGCTTGACCTTGGCGGTGTCGTCGAGCGAATCGAGCGGGTCGTCGGCGCGGTACAGGCGGTTCTTCAGCTTGTGCGGCACGATGCCGACGCGGCGGCGCTCGCCCGCCGCGGCGATCGCGCGCGTCGCGGTGGCGGCGCCGACCAGGGCGTCGAGCGAGATGTCGTCGGAGTAGGCGAAGGCGGTCTTCTCGCCGCTGATCGCGCGCACGCCCACGCCCTGCTCGATGTCGAAGCTGCCCGACTTGACGATGCCCTCCTCCAGGCTCCAGGCCTCGGAGCGCTGGTACTGGAAGTAGAGGTCGGCAAAGTCGATGTCGTGCCGCATCAGCTTGCGGAAGGTCTTCTCGATCTCCGCCTGACCGAGGCCGTAAGGCGACAGCAGGTAACGGTCGGCGACCTTGAGGGGGTTCTGGCTCTTGCTCATCGGGAATCCTTGACGGGTGGTGCCGGTTGGACCGGCATCAGGCAAAAACGATCGTTGCGCGGGCCGCGCGGCGCCAGGCCCGCGGTGCGCATCGGGAAATCAGGCGAGGCAACGATGACGCAGCGCGGGCAGGCTCTCGCGCACGGCGGCGATGCGCGCTGGATCGAGGTCGGCGATCACCACCCCGGGGCCCTCTTCGCGGCAGGCGAGGATCTCGCCCCAGGGGTCGATGATCATCGTGTGTCCCCAGGTCACGCGCCCACTCTCGTGGTGCCCGCCCTGGGCCGGCGCCATCAGGTAACACTGGTTCTCGATCGCGCGCGCGCGCAGCAGCACCTCCCAGTGCGCACGTCCGGTGGTCCACGTAAAGGCGGCCGGCAGCACGATCAGGTCCACCTCGCCCATGGCGCGGAAGAGCTCGGGGAAGCGCAGGTCGTAGCACACTGACAGGCCGGTGCGCCCGGCCGGCGATTCGAAGCAGGCGACCGTAGCGCCGGGCTCGATGGTCGCGGCCTCGTTGTAGCGTTCCTCGCCGCGCTGGAAGCCGAACAGGTGAACCTTGTCGTAGCGCGCCACGCGCCGGCCCTGATCGTCGAACACCAGGGTGGTGTTGCGCACCTTGTCGGCGGCCTCGGCGCGCAGCGGAATGGTGCCGCCGATCAGCCACACACCGTGGCGGCGGGCCGCATCGGCGAGAAAGTCCTGCAGCGGCCCAGCGCCCTCGGGCTCGCGGATGCGCACCTTGGCGGCCTCGTCCTTGCTGATCAGGGCAAAGTACTCGGGCAGCGCGACCAGGCGTGCGCCCGCTGCGGCGGCCTCGGCGATCAGCGTGGCAACCACGCCGAGATTGGCCTGGACGTCGGGACTGGAGACGGTCTGGATGGCGGCGATGCGCACGGGGGCGGCGGAAACCTTGTCGTTCATGTCTGGATTCGGGGCTGAAGGCAGCCGCCGCAGCGGCGGCGCTTGCGAGCAGTGGGTTGGGAAACGGGACGACACGCACGCGCACTGCCTCAGCGTGCCGGCGCGACCGCAGCCGCGCCGCGCTTGGCGACCTGCGGATCCGACCAGGTGCCGGTCACCGCGTATTCGAAGGCGAACAGCTTCTCGATCGGATCGCTCAACACCTTCTGCGCCAGGTAGGTCACCACGCCAGCGACCGGATTCACCAGGCCGGCAGGGCACACCACCGAGACCTTCGACGCCGCCGGGCTGAACCGCCTGGTCAAGTAGCGCTGCGCGGCGGCCGCACGGCGCTCTTGGGCCGGAAGGCCTTGCACACTGCTTCGTCGGTCTCGAGATAC
>JAKLLJ010000250.1 GCA_023150215.1 Thauera sp.
CAGGTTGAGCAGCTCGCGGTTGATGCCGTGCTGATAGACCGCCAGCGAGACACCGCCGAACAGCACCAGTGCCAGCCGCAGTTCCTTCTCCTTCATCGTCTTCCCCCACCCACCGCGCTGCGCACAGGGTGCCAAAGTTGCATCTGCGCACGCTGCCGTCAAGCCGAGGCGGGCACAATCCGCCCGCCCCCGAAGCAATCCCGCGCGGCCGCGCGCGCCGGGTTTGCCTATACTTCCTGACCGAACCCATCCGAGGAGACGAAAACCAATGACCACCTGGTACCCCGACAACGCAGAATCCATCGGCCGCACCCCGCTGGTGCGCCTGAACCGCGTGCTCGACGGCGCGCAGGCCACCGTGCTGGCCAAGATCGAGGGCCGCAACCCGGCCTACTCGGTCAAGTGCCGCATCGGCGCGGCGATGGTCAAGGACGCGATCGCCCACGGCCGCCTCGGCCCTGGCCAGGAGATCGTCGAGCCCACCAGCGGCAACACCGGCATCGCGCTCGCCTTCGTGTGCGCCGCACGCGGCATTCCACTCACCCTGACCATGCCCGAGACCATGAGCGTCGAGCGCCGCAAGCTCCTCGTCGCCTACGGCGCCAAGCTGGTGCTGACCGAAGGCCCCAAGGGCATGAACGGCGCCATCGCCAAGGCCAAGGAGATCGTCGCCAGCGAGCCCGGCCGCTACGTGCTGCTGCAGCAGTTCGAGAACCCGGCCAACCCGGCGATCCACGAGACCACCACCGGCCCGGAGATCTGGAACGACACCGACGGCGGCATCGACATCCTGGTCTCGGGCGTGGGCACTGGCGGCACCATCACCGGCGTCTCGCGCTACATCAAGCGCGTGCGCGGCAAGGACATCCAGTCGATCGCGGTCGAACCCGCCGCCAGCCCGGTGATCAGCCAGACCCTCGCCGGCCAGCCGCTCACCCCGGCACCGCACAAGATCCAGGGCCTGGGCGCCGGCTTCGTGCCCAAGGTGCTCGACCTGTCGCTGGTGGACGGCGTCGAGCAGGTGAGCAATGAAGACGCCGTGCTCTACGCCCGCCGCCTCGCGCGCGAGGAAGGCATCCTCGCCGGCATCTCCTGCGGCGCTGCGGTGGCCGCCGCGGTGCGCATCGCCAAGCAGCCCGAAAACGCCGGCAAGACCATCGTGGTGATCCTGCCCGACTCGGGCGAGCGCTACCTGAGCTCGATCCTCTTCGAGGGCCTGTTCGACGAGAAAGGCATGGCGATCTGACGAGGCCATGACGATCCGCGTGCGCCGCGCGTACGACCCGCCCGCAGCCGAGGACGGCTGTCGGGTGCTGGTCGATCGCCTGTGGCCACGCGGACTCGCACGCGAGAACGCGCGGATCGGACACTGGCTGCGCGAGCTTGCACCGTCGAACGAGCTGCGCAAGTCGTTCGCCCACGACCCCGCACGCTGGGACGAATTCCGCCGACGCTACGCCGACGAGTTGCGTGCGCCCGCCACCGCCACCGCCACGGCGCTCGCCGAACTGCACGGCCTGCTCGCAGAACACCCCGTCCTCACCCTGCTCCACGCCGCGCGCGACACCACCCACAACAACGCCGAGGCGCTGCGCCAGTGGCTGGCGTGCGAAGACGTTTCCTGACCCGGCGGCGGCCCGACGCGCCCGAAGCCCGCGCGCTCGCATCGTGCAACAGGTGCGCGCGACTGTAATCCGGACAGCGTGATAATCTGGATTGTGCAGTGCACAATCCAATCACGCAGCTGCCGGACAGACGCCAGCGGACTAATGTGCCGTCCGTCCGAACGCGTCCGGAGGGTATTTCGATGTTTCGCTTGCCGTGGTCGACAAAAAATGACGGCGCTGCAGCACTCGCCCTCGCGCTGCAGGGCGGTGGCGCGCACGGCGCCTACACCTGGGGCGTGCTCGACCGCCTGCTCGAGGCGGGCGTGCCGATCGAAGGCATCAGCGGCACCAGCGCCGGGGCGATGAATGCGGTGGCGCTCGCCCAGGGCTGGACCACGGGCGGGGCGGACGGCGCGCGCGCCGCGCTCGACCGTTTCTGGACGGCCGTCGGCGACAGCGTGCCCTTCCACCTCGAGCTGCTGCACAGCCTCAATCCCTCGGGTGACGGCAGCCTGCCCGCACCGATGAACATGATGCTCGGGCTCGCCCGCATGTTCTCGCCTTACCAGCTCAACCCCTTCGACCTCAATCCGCTGCGCGACGTGGTGCGCGCGCAGTTCGACTTCGAGCGCCTGCGCGCCGAGTGCCCGCTCAAGCTGTTCATCGCCGCCACCGCGGTACGCACCGGCAAGGTCAGGCTGTTCCGCAGCGCCGAGCTCAGCGAAGCGGCCCTGCTCGCCTCGGCCTGCCTGCCCACCTTGCATCACGCGGTGGAAATCGACGGCGAGCACTACTGGGATGGCGGCTTCACCGCCAACCCGGCGATCTACCCGCTGCTCTACGAATGCGACACGCCGGACCTGCTGATGGTGCTGCTCAATCCCCTGCAGCATCAGCAGGCCCCCCGCAGCGCCGAAGAGATCGCGACACGCAGCATGGAGCTCGGCTTCTCCACCACCTTCCTGCGCGAGATGCGCATGATCGCCCACGCCCGCCAGTTCATCGCCGAGCGTCCGCGCTGGTCGCCGATCGGCCGCCTCGAGCGCAAGCTGCTGCGCGAGCGCTTCCACCTGATCGATGCCCCCGAGCTGGGCGACGCCGGCAGTGCCAGCAAGCTCAATGCCACCGCAAGCTCCCTGCTCCAGCTGCGCGAACTCGGCCGCGCACGCGCCGAGACCTGGCTGCAGACGCACGCCCACGAGGTCGGCCGGCGCGAAACGATCGATGTCGGCACCCTGTTCCTGTGACACCGGCACGCCCGCGCCCTCCCCCGCGCAGGTACGAGCGGACGCCTGCGCGCCTGGCTAAGGCGTCTCCAGCCTGCGCCAGGCCTCGCTTGCGCTGGCGTAGAAGAGCGCGGGGATGCGCCGCTTCTCGAGCTCCTCGCCGAGTTTCATGCGCAGGAAGCCGTTGGCGGTGTAGCGGGTCACGGTGTGGTAGTGGGCCTCCATCAGCCCTTTCACCATCTCGACGTAGTCGTCCACCAGTTCCGGCACGATCGAGAAGCGGTCGTAGTTGACCACCGCATCGACCTTGCGCCCGAGCGGAGCGAGCGCGGCCCGCACCGCGTCGCGGATCGCAGCGATGTCCTGCGGCGTGCGCACCGACAGTCCCTCGAAGTCGACGAAGAACACGTCCTGCTGCGCGTCGTAGGCCAGCCGGCGCTCGAGCGGAAGGTTGAGCAGGTCGTGGCGCAGCCCCATCGGCGCGTCGGCGAAGATGCGCGCGTCCATCAGCGCAGGTGGGCCCTTCATAACCGGCGCGAAATCCATACGCGCGAGGATGTCACGCTGCAGGTCGATCCCCGGCGCGATCTCGGCCAGCTCCAGGCCCTCCTCGCACAGCCGGAACACGCAGCGCTCGGTGACGTAGAGCACCTCCTGCTGCCACTTCACCGCCTGCGCACCGCTGAACGTGCGGTGCTCGACCTCGCCCACGAACTTCCGCGCCGCGCCCTCGCGGACGATGCGCAGGCGGCCGCCCTCCACAGCCACCTCCAACCCATCGGCGCTGAAGGTGCCGACGAAGACCACCTTCTTGGCATTCTGCGAGATGTTGATGAAGCCGCCTGCGCCGGCGAGGTGCGGGCCGAACTTCGACACGTTGAGGTTGCCCTCGCGGTCGGCCTGGGCGAGGCCGAGGAAGGCGAGGTCCAGGCCGCCACCGTCGTAGAAGTCGAACTGGCTAGGCTGGTCGATGATGGCCTGGGTGTTGACCGCTGCGCCGAAGGACAGCCCGCCGGCAGGAATGCCGCCGATCACGCCGGGCTCGGCGGTCAGCGTCAACAGGTCGATGAGTTTTTCCTCCGCGGCCACGGTCGCGACCCCCTCCGGCATGCCGATGCCGAGGTTCACCACCGCAGCCGGCTGCAGTTCCATCGCGGCACGGCGGGCGATGATCTTGCGCTCGCTCATCGGCATCGCACAGATCGCCGACATCGGCACGCGGATCTCGCCGGCGAAAGCCGGGTTGTACTGCTCGCTGTAGGTCTGCATGTGATGCTCGGGCCGATCGGCCACCACCACGCAGTCGACCAGCACGCCCGGCACCTGCACCTGGCGCGGGTTGAGCGAGCCGCGCTCGGCGATGCGCTCGACCTGCACGATGACGATGCCGCCGGAGTTGCGCGCCGCCATCGCGATCGCACGTGCCTCCAGGATCAGCGCCTCCTTCTCCATGGTGACGTTGCCGTCGGGGTCGGCGGTGGTGCCGCGGATGATGCCGACGTGGATCGGGAAGGCCTTGTAGAACAGGTAGTCCTCGCCGTCGATCGGCAGCAGCCGCACCAGGTCCGCGGTGGTGCGTGCGTTGAGCCGGCCACCGCCGAAACGCGGATCGACGAAGGTGCCCACGCCGACCCGGGTCAGCGTGCCCGGCTTGCCCGCGGCGATGTCGCGGAACAGATGCGCGATGACCCCCTGCGGCAGGTTCCAGGCCTCGATGCGGTTATCGACCGCAAGCGCCTGCAGGCGCGGCACCAGGCCCCAGTGGCCGCCGATCACACGCGCCACCAGACCCTCGTGGCCGAGGTGGTTGAGGCCGCGTGCCTTGCCGTCGCCCTGACCGGCGGCATAGACCAGGGTCAGGTCGCGCGGGCTGCGGAGGCCGCCCTCGCCCTCCAGGAAGCGCTGCTCGAGCGCGATCGCCACGCTCTCGGCAAAGCCGATACCGACGAAGCCGCCGGTGGCAACCGTGTCGCCGCTGCGGATCAGCCGCACCGCCTCGCGCGCCGACACGATCTTGCCGGTGTCGGCAGCGCGCAGCGACGCCACCATCGGATGGGTTTTTCTTGCCATGGCGGATCTCCCTTGCACCGCGCCCGAACGCGCTCGAACCGCGTGCCGAGGGCGATCACTCCCCCTGCGCGACGAACGAAAAGACTACCGCATCCAGCACGATCAAGCCGCGGAAAGCCGGAAAAGACGAGGACAACCGCGCCGGGCATTCCCGGTCGGGGGTTCGTTGGCCGGGGGTTCGTTGGCCGGGGGTTCGTTGGCCGGGGGTTCGTTGGCCGGGGGTTCGT
>JAKLLJ010000251.1 GCA_023150215.1 Thauera sp.
GTCTGCCCGCCAAGCACCATCTTGAGCCCGTTGTAGTCGGGCGGGTTGTGGCTGCCGGTGACCGACACGCAGGAGTCGCAGCCGAGCTGGTAGGCGGCGAAGTAAGTCAGCGGGGTGGGTACGCAGCCGATGTCGATGACGTCGACGCCGGCAGCGCGGATACCGTCGGCGAGCGCGCCGGCGAGCGCCGGTCCGGACAGGCGGCCGTCGCGTCCGACCGCGATCGCGCCCTGGCCGCGAGCCTGCGCTTCGCTGCCGAGGGCATGGCCGATCGCCCGCACCGCCTCGGGGGTGAGCACGGTGTCGACGATGCCGCGGATGTCGTAGGCCTTGAAGATCTCGGGGGCGGGCAGGGGATGGCGCATGAGGAGGTCCGGATAAGGGGGGTGAGGGGGGCAGGCTTGCGTCGGCCGGTTGGGCCGGCCGCATCCCGGCGGCGGCCAGGCCGCGTTGGCGGACGATTTTATGCTGCGACGCGGGACTGTGCATGCTTGCTTTCCCTGTCGGCTTACAATGCCGGCTAATTGTCTGGCCGCAAGGCCCTCGCCCTCGTTCCGGAGCGCATCACTGCCATGACTCGACGCAAAGGCATCATTCTCGCCGGTGGTTCCGGCACCCGGCTGCACCCTGCGACCTTGGCGGTTTCCAAGCAGCTGCTGCCGGTGTACGACAAGCCGATGGTCTATTACCCGCTCGCCACGCTCTTGCTGGCAGGCATCCGCGACATCCTGGTGATCTCGACCCCGCAGGACACGCCGCGCTTCGAGCAGTTGCTCGGCGACGGCAGCCGCTGGGGCATCCACCTGCAGTATGCGGTGCAGCCCAGTCCGGACGGCCTCGCGCAGGCTTTCCTGATCGGCGAGGATTTCCTCGCCGGCGCGCCGTCGGCGCTGGTGCTCGGCGACAACCTGTTCTACGGCCACGATCTCGCCACCGAATTGCGCGCCGCGGCCGCGCGCACGGACGGCGCGACGGTGTTCGCCTATCCGGTGCAGGATCCCGAGCGCTACGGCGTGGTCGAGTTCAACGCCTCGGGACACGCGGTCAGCCTGGAGGAAAAGCCGCTACAGCCCAAGAGTCGCTATGCGGTGACCGGGCTGTATTTCTACGACCAGCGGGCAGTCGAGTTTGCGCGCGGCCTAGCGCCGAGTGCGCGCGGTGAGCTCGAGATCACCGACCTCAACCGCCGCTATCTCGAGCAGGATGCGCTCGACGTGCAGGTCATGGGGCGCGGCCACGCCTGGCTCGATACCGGTACGCACGAAAGCCTGCTCGAGGCCGGCATGTTCATCCAGACCATCGAGAAGCGGCAGGGGCTGAAGATCGCCTGTCCCGAGGAGATCGCCTGGCGCGCGGGCTGGATCGACGACACGCAGTTGCGCACCCTGGCGCAGCCGCTGGCCAAGAGCGGTTACGGCCAGTACCTGCTGCGTCTGCTCGAAGACCGGGTGTTCTGATGAAGGCCATTCCGACTGCATTGCCCGAGGTCTTGCTGTTCGAGCCGAAGGTGTTCGGCGATGCGCGCGGCTTCTTCCTCGAGAGCTGGAATGCGCGCACCTTTCGCGAACTGAGCGGCCTCGACGTCGATTTCGTGCAGGACAACCACTCGCGTTCGGCGCGCGGCGTGCTGCGCGGCCTGCACTACCAGTTGCAGCAGCCGCAGGGCAAGCTGGTGCGCGTGGTGCGCGGGCGGGTGTTCGACGTCGCGGTGGACCTGCGCCGCGGCTCGCCGCGCTTCGGACGCTGGGCCGGGGTCGAACTGGGCGAGGAGGATCACCGCCAGCTGTGGATTCCACCCGGCTTTGCGCACGGTTTCCTGGTGTTGAGCGAGTCGGCGGATTTTCTCTACAAGACCACCGATTACTACGCGCCCGCGCACGAGCGCTGCATTGCCTGGAACGATCCGCAGATCGGCATCGACTGGCCGCTTGCCGGCGCACCGCTGCTGTCGGTCAAGGATGCGCAGGGCTCGAGTCTCGCCGCGGCTGACGTCTACGGCGACTGAGCGTCAATGCACGATGCGCGGTGACTGCTCGCCGAAGTCGGACAATTCGGGAACCGGCGATGCGTGATGAAGCACCATCCGCCAGCCGTCCGCGCCACGCACGTAGATGTTGGTGGCAACGAGCGTGGTGCTGCGCTGGCCCGGGCCGTCCGCCCCCAGGCGCTCGACGATGCAGTGCATCGCCATCATCGCGCTCGCGCTCGTCACCGCCTGGCTGACCTCGATCTGCACCGGGCTGCCGTTGGCGAGGATGCGGCGCCAGGTTTCGCGCACCGCGGCGAGGCCGACGATGCGTGGGCCGCCGGGCGGGATGCAGACGACTTCCTCCTCTTCCGACCACACGGTCATCAAGGCTTCGAAGTCGCCTTTGGCGAGGGCCTGGTAGAACGCCGCTTCGGCTTCGAGGGCGGTAGTGAAGATGGGTCTGCTCACGGTGCTGCCACGGTGTGGGGGAGGGCGAAAAAACACACGGGGGCCCCAAGCCCCCGTGCGCTCGACACGCTGGAGATCCGGTGCGGCTCAGTGATGGCCCTTGGGGCGCTCGCCGGCGAACACATAGTGCGCGCTGCAATAGGGGCACACGGCCTCGCCGGTCTTCAGGATGTCCAGGAAGACCCGCGGGTGACGGGCCCACAGCGGCGCGCCCGGCGGCGGGCAGTGCAGCGGCAGGTCCTTGGCGGCCATCACGATGGCGTGGGGCTTGTCGGTGTTTTCAACCATGTCGCGATCCTCGGAGCGTGGAAATCAGACGTGGGCGAGCCAGTGCGCGTACTCGGGCGCACGGCCGTTGACCACGTCGAAGAAGCGGGTCTGGATCTTCTCGGTGACCGGGCCGCGCTTGCCCTCGCCGATCTGGCGGTCGTCGAGCTCGCGGATCGGGGTAACCTCGGCGGCGGTGCCGGTGAAGAAGGCCTCGTCGGCGAGATAGATGTCGTCGCGGGTCAGGCGCTTGGTGCCGACCTCGTAGCCGAGCTCGCGCGCGATGGCATGCACCGAGTCGCGGGTGATGCCGGTGAGTGCCGAGGCGATCTCGGGTTCGTAGATGCGGCCGTCCTTGACGATGAAGAGGTTCTCGCCCGCGCCTTCGGCGACGAAGCCCTGGTTGTCGAGCAGCAGCGCCTCGTCGTAGCCCATGCGGGTGACTTCGAGGTTGGCGAGGATCGAGTTCGGGTAGGTACCGGACAGCTTGGCGCGCGGCATCGTCGAGTTGACGTGGTGGCGGGTGTAGGACGAGGTCTTGACGCGGATGCCTTTCTGCAGGCCTTCCTCGCCGAGGTAGGCGCCCCACGGCCAGGCCGCGATGGCCACATGGACGCGCGCACCAAGCGTGGAGATGCCCATCTTTTCCGAGCCGTAGAAGGCGATCGGGCGCAGGTAGCACGATTCGAGCTTGTTCGCGCGCACGACCTCCTTCTGCGCCTCCATGAGTTCATCCTTGGAATAGGGGATGTCCATCATGTAGATCTTGCCGGAGTTGATCAGGCGCTGGGTGTGCTCGGCGAGGCGGAAGATCGCGGTGCCGCTGACGGTGTTGTAGGCCCGGACGCCCTCGAAGACGGCGAGGCCGTAATGCAGCGAGTGAGTGAGCACGTGCGTGGTCGCCTCGCGCCACGGAACGAGCTTGCCGTCCTGCCAGATGAAGCCGTCGCGGTCAGCCATGGACATGATGAAGATCTCCGCCTTGAAAAATGTTCGCTGGATGGGGGTCGGGGTGCCCCGTCGATCGGGCGGGCGGGGCAAAGCCCCCGAATTCTAGCGTAAAGCCGTCCGCTCGATACGGGAAAGGCGTCGCAGGGTAGAATGCGCGCGGTCGTACGCGCCTGGAGTCGTGCAGTGAAGGATCGCCCCTGGAAACCCAACGTCACCGTCGCCGCCGTCATCGAGCGTGACGGGCGTTTCCTGCTCGTCGAGGAAGAAACGCCCGAGGGGCTGTGCTTCAACCAGCCGGCCGGCCATCTCGAGGAAGGCGAGTCCCTGCTCGAAGCCGCCGTGCGCGAGGCACTGGAAGAGACCGCGCACCACTTCGTGCCCGAGTTCCTGGTCGGCATCTACCAGTGGACGCGGCCGCAGGGCGACATCACCTATCTGCGCTTCGCCTACGGCGGCCGCGTGAGCGGCGAGGACGCCGGCCGCCGGCTCGACGAGGGCATCGTGCGCGCGTTGTGGATGACGCTCGACGAGGTGCGCGCCACCGCCGCGCGGCATCGCAGTCCGCTGATCCTGCAGTGCATAGAGGACTGGATAGCGGGGCAGCGGCATCCGCTTTCACTGGTGCATCACTGCTGACGCCGGCGATGCGGCGCCGACTGCTGCTCCTGTTGTCGATGATGCCGGCGTTCGCGCACGGCCTGCCCGCCGAGGCGGGGATGCGCAATGAGGCGTCGATCAGCGTCTGCTACAACTATGGCTGCTTGAGCGAGGACGTGGTGCGGTTCGGTGCGACCACGCTGGCCCGTCTCGGCAGCCGCCTCGCGCACGCACGCAGCGCCGCCGAGGAGCGCGCGCTGCTTGCCGACGCGGTGGGCGGGCTTTACCGCGTGGCGGCGACGCAGACCGCGGTCGGCGCGGACCGGGCGGGCAACTTCCTCGATGAGGGGCGCCATGGTCGGATGGATTGCATCGACCATTCGACCACCACGACGCGCCTGCTGCAGCTGCTTGAGGTCCGCGGTGCGCTGCGCTTTCATCGCGTGGTGGAGCCGGCACGGCGTACGCGTTTGATCCTGCAGCACTTCAGCGCGGTGATCGAGGTGTTGTCGGCGGCGGAGCGGGTCGCTCGCCTGCCTCCGGGGCAGGCGCTGGCGGGCTGCAACTGCACCGAGGACGGGCAGGTGATCGAGGATGCGGACGGCGCCGAGCGCGCGGGCGAACGTTACGTGGTCGACAGCTGGTTCGTCGACAATGGCGAGCCGGCCGTGGTGCTGCCGCTCGCAGAATGGCTCAATGGAGGTGGACCGAATGTCGAGTAAGCAGGATCGCAAGCAGGACGGGCAGGGCATGAAGGTGGTGGTCGGCATGTCCGGTGGGGTGGATTCCTCGGTGACCGCGCTGCTGCTCAAGCAGCAGGGTTACCAGGTCACCGGCCTGTTCATGAAGAACTGGGAGGACGACG
>JAKLLJ010000252.1 GCA_023150215.1 Thauera sp.
AGCCGAGCACCACCACCGCGCGCGAGATCGGGCTGATGCGCCCGCCGCCGGCGGGGCGGAAATGCGCGGAGTTCACCACCCGCCGCAGCTGGTTGGTGAGGCCGAAGTCGCGCAGGATCAGTGCCGACAGGGTGCCCACGCTCTCCGATTCGCTGGCCGCGATGCGGTTGATCGCCACTACCGATTCGGAGAGTGCGGGAAAGTCGCCGCGGTGCTTCATGCGGCGCATCAGGAAATCCACCGCGCCCGGCCTGGCCTCGCTGCCGGCCTCCGGGTCGGTCTCGGCGGGCTGGCGCCAGGCTTCGAGCGCGAGGCGGAACTCGGCGGCGTCGGCAAAGCGCGCGAGCGGGTCGAGCGCGGCGGCACGCAGCGCGATCGCGGCCAGGGCCTCGTCGACCGGGGGGCAGTCCGCGGGCAGGGTGACGGGTGTGCTGCGCGTGCGCTCGAGGACCCTCTTCACGCCGCCCTCGCGCGCCAGCGGACGACCGGCGAGCAGCTCGATCAGCAGCACGCCGGCGGCGAAGACGTCGTTGCGCGGGCCGATCTCGCGGCGCTCGATGTACTCCGGCGCCATGTAGCCCGGGGTGCCCGAGAGGCCCTCGCTGGCCCCCGCGGCCTCGATGCGGCGGGCGATGCCGAAATCCATCACGCGCGCATGGCCGCCGCCGTCGAGCAGCACGTTGCTGGGCTTGAGGTCGCGATGGATCACGCCCTGCGCGTGCGCCTCGGCGAGCGCGGCGAGTATCTCCAGCATGCGCTCCACGGCCTCGCCGGCAGGCAGCGGCCCGCGCCGGTCGAGCAGCGCGGCCAGGCTTTCGCCGGGCACGTACTCGAACACCAGGTAAGGATCGCCGCCGTCCTCGCCGGCCTCGAACACCGGGACGATGCCGGGGTGGCGCAGCCGGCTCACCGCGCGCGCCTCGGCGAGCAGCGAGGCGTTGTCGTGGCCGGGGCGGGGGCCGAGGTGCAGCGCCTTGAGCGCCACCTCGCGCTCGAGCTGCGGGTCCCACGCCAGGTGCACCACGCTCTGTGCGCCGCGGCCGAGTTCGCGGCGGATCTCGAAGCGGCCGATCGTGCGCGTCATCGTACCCCCTCCGCCGCCGTGCCGGCGCCGGATCGGGAGCGTCGGAGCCGCGCCACGGCGCGGGTCGTGCCGCGCTTTCGTGGCATGATCGCGAACCTTTCGAGCACGGATGGATGAGCCAGGATGGAAAGTCCCTTCAAAGGCAAGACCGGTCTGCGCCGGATCTTCAACGCGGCCCGCTATTCGATGGACGGACTGCGCGCAGCCTACCGGCACGAGGATGCCTTCCGCCAGGAAATATGGCTCACCTTGATCGCGGTTCCGCTCGCGCTATGGCTCGGCGACAGTGCGGTCGAGCGCGCGCTGATGATCGCCAGCGTGCTGTTGGTGCTGGTGGTCGAGCTACTGAACTCGGCGGTGGAGGCGACGGTCGACCGGGTGTCGCTGGAGCGCCATGAACTGGCCAAGCGCGCCAAGGACGTCGGCAGCGCGGCGGTGCTGGTCGCGCTGCTCAATGGGGCGGCAGTGTGGGGGCTGTTGCTGCTGGGCTGAACGCTCAGGCTGCGCCGGGCCCCCAGCTGCGCACCGGGCCGGTGTCGATGTGCACGAAATCGGAGTCGGGGTAGTAGCCCACGCCACCGATGCCGAGCGCGAGCGCGGCATCGCGCAGGCGGACGGTATCGACGCCGACGAGGCGGATGTCCATCGCCTTGCCGTCCATGTGCAGGCTGCGCTTGGCCACGCCGCCGCCGCGCGTCTTGCGCAGCATCGTGTTGGTGGCCGGGGAGCGGTAGCCGGAGATGATTTCGAAGGTGTCGCCGCCGCATGCCGCGCCCAAGGCGTGAAGCATGTCATAGAGCCGGGGGTCCATCCGTGTAGACTCCCCGGTGCGGAAGTCGCGCAGCAGCCAGTCGATGCGATTGAGCGCGGGCTGGATGTAGCCGTGGCGGTTGCGGAAGGCCAGGCGCAGGTGCTCGTCGGTGTGCGTGTGGCGGAAGGCGAGATGCAGGTCGCGCGGAGCGGCCTGCGCCGAGGCCGCCGAAAGCCCCAGCGGGAGCGCCGCAAGGCCCTTGAGGAACAGGCGACGGTGCGGGACGATCTGATTGCGGATGATCTTCGACATGAATAATAACCAACCTGAACAATCACTTGAGCCCGGGATGCTAATCCAAAGCAAGTCACGGCTGGGCAAAAGTTTTGTAACGATGGTGGTGCTGTCGCTTGCCGTAGCCGGCGTGCCCTGTGCGCTCGCGGCCGGCGTCGGGCAGGACGCGGGTACGCTGGTGGCACCGTCGGCGGCCGATTCCGCGCTGCCGCTGCAGATCGAGCAGCGCTTGCACGAGCGCGATGCCATGGGTGAAGAGACCGCAGCGCTGTTTTATCTCGGCCGCGCCTATCGCCCGGTGTGGAGCGAGACCGCCCGTGTCGAGGCGCTGCTCGCCGCGCTCGAGGCGGTGAGCGGGCACGGGCTCGACCCGGCCGATTTCTCGCCTGAGCGCGTGCGCGCTGCGCTCGCTCCGGCTTTCGGTGTCGACGCGCAGGCTGCGCGCGAGCTGATGCTCACCGACACCCTGGTCGAGCTGCTGCGCCAGATCCGCTACGGCAAGGTCGATCCGCGCGCGCTCTTCCGCGAGTGGAACTTCACCGCGCTGCCCAACCCCTACGAGCGCGCCGGCGAGCTCGCCCGCGTGCTGGAGTCGGCCGACCTGCGCGCGGCGATCGAGGCTCACGCTCCCGACCTGGCGCTGTACCGCGGCTTGCGCGCGGGACTGGCCGAACAGCGGGCGCTGCTGGCGGCGGGCGATTGGCCCCAGGTCGCAGCCGGGCCCGTTCTGCGTCCGGGCGCGCGCAGCGCGCGCGTGCCGGCGCTGCGCGCACGTCTTGCCGCGGCGGGCGAAACCGGTCTGGAGGCGGGCGACGCCAGCCTTTACGACCCGGCGCTGGTTGCCGCGGTCGAGCGTTTCCAGGGCCGCCATGGTCTGCAGGCCGATGGGGTGATCGGCGCACAGACGGTGCAGGCGCTCAACGCCAGCCCGGCGCAACGGGTGGCGCAGATCCGCGCCAATCTCGAACGCTTGCGCTGGGTCGCCGCCGACCTGCAGGGTGATCGCCTGTTGGTGGACATCGTCGGCTACCACGCCGACCTGGTGCTGGGCGGTGCGACGCTATGGTCCGAGCGGGTGATCGTCGGCCGGCCGGCGCGCCGCACACCGTCGCTGCTCGACCACGTCACCCACCTGGTGCTGAACCCGAAGTGGGTGGTGCCGCCCACCATCCTGCGCGAGGACGTGATCCCCGGCATGACGCGCAACCCGGCCTACCTCGACCGTCATCGCCTGCGCGTGGTCGACCGCAGCGGCCAAGCCGTCGATCCGGGCGCGATCGACTGGAGCGGCGCGCGCCAGGGCGGCTTCCCGTACCGGATCGTGCAGCAGTCGGGTTCGGCCGGCTCGCTCGGGCGGATCAAGTTCTCGCTTTCCAACGCTTACTCGATCTACCTGCACGACACCAACTCGCGTGGGCTCTTCAAGCGCGCCGAGCGTGCGTTGAGCTCCGGCTGCGTGCGCGTGCAGAATCCGGAGGCGCTCGCCGTGCTGCTGCTCGACGATCCCGAGGCGTGGAACGCGCAGGCGCTGCAGACCGCACTCGACAGCGGGCGCACGCGCAGCGTCGGTGTGGGGCGCGAGGTCAAGGTCCTGCTGCACTACGCCACCGCCGCGCTCGATGAGGCGGGACGCCTGCAGTTGCGCAACGACATCTACGGCTACGACCGCGCCATCATCGCCGCGCTCGACGCGCCCGCGCGCCCGCCGGCGCGCTGAGGACGGTGCCGCCGCCGTAACCTGGCGGCAACGGGCGCTTCACATGCCTGTCTCGCAGCCCCCATAGGCTGCGGGATCATGAGAACACTCGACTACACCTCCGAAGAGCTCTGCGCCGCGCCGCGCCTGCGCATTGCCCTGGTAACCGAGACCTGGACGCCGGAAGTCAATGGCGTGGCGATGACGCTCGGGCGCATGGTTGACGGCCTGATCCGGCGCGGCCACAGCGTGCAACTGATTCGTCCGCGCCAGGTGCGTCTCGTGCGCGAGTGGTCGCGCCAGCGCCCGGACCTGGTGCACGTGGCGACCGAGGGGCCGCTCGGATGGACCGCGGTCACCGCGGCCAACAAGCTGCGCATCCCGGTCAGCTCCGACTTCCACACCAATTTCGACCACTACAGCGGCCACTATGGCATGGGCTGGCTGCGCCAGCCGGTGGCGGCCTACCTGCGCCGCTTCCACAACCGCACCGCGGCCACCTATGTGCCCACCGCGGCGCTTGCTGCCCGCCTCGCCGCCGAGGGCTACCGGCGAGTGGAGGTGATCTCGCGCGGGGTCGACACCGCGCTGTACACGAGTACGCGCCGCAGCGAGGCCTTGCGCCGGTCCTGGGGCGTGTCGCCGGAGGGGGTCGCGGTGGTGAGCGTGGGCCGCCTGGCGCCGGAGAAGAACCTCGGCCTCGCCCTGCGCGCCTTCGCCGCCATCCGTCGCCTGCGTCCCGATGCGCGCATGATCGTCGTCGGCGACGGCCCGCAGCGCGCAGCACTCGAGCGCAGTTGCCCGGATGCGGTGTTTGCCGGCATGCGCCATGGCGAGGATCTTGCCGCGCATTACGCCTCCGCCGACCTGTTCCTGTTTCCCAGCCTGACCGAGACCTTCGGCAACGTCACCCTCGAGGCGATGGCGAGCGGGGTGTGCGCGGTGGCCTACGACTACGCCGCGGCGGCCGAGGTCATCCGCGACTTCGGCAACGGCGCCAGCGTGGCCTGCGGCGACGAGGAGGGCTTCATCGCGCGCGCCGTGCAACTGGCGGGGGCCGATGCGCTGCGCGCCGAACTCGCGCAGGCAGCCCGTCGCAGCGCCGAGGCAATCGACTGGGAGCGGGTCAACGACAGTTTCACCGCGGCCTTGCTGCGTGTATGGCGCGCCGGCAGCGGCGAGGCTGCGGCGCTTGGCGAGCCGCAGCCGGGGGAGGCCTGAGCCGATGACGAGCGGGCGCGCGCTCT
>JAKLLJ010000253.1 GCA_023150215.1 Thauera sp.
CGGCCCCCCGCCGCCGGTTCGACTGCGTGCAATCAGCGGATCAGGTCGCGATACGCGTGCCAGGTGGCGTGTCCCACCAGCGGCATCAGGATCACCATGCCGAGCATCATGCTGGCGAAACCGATACCGATCAGGGCGACGATCATCACCGCCCACAGCATCATGGTGTCGAAGTTCGTCTGTACCGCACGCAGGCTCGTCATCGCGGCGGTGAAGGCGTCGGTGTCGCGGTCCATCAGCAGCGGGATCGAGATCGCCGACAGCGCGAACACGACGATTGCGAGCGCGCCACCGACGACGACGTAGGCCGCCAGGAAGTACAGGTTGTCGCCCGAGCCCAGGATGCCGCTGACGAAGTTCGTCACGTTGCTGACTTCACCGCGGTAGAAGAGGGCGAACATGATGGCCGAGATGCGCTCCCACGCGATGAGCGCGATCGCGAGGAAGGCGCCGAAGAAGGCAAGGCCGTCGGCATTTTGCGCGAGACCGCGGATCGACCCGGTGAATGAAATCTTCTCGCCTTTTTCGTAACGGTGCGAAATCTCGTACAGGCCCGCAGCGCCGAGGGGGCCGACCAGCATGAAGCCCGAAATCGCCGCCATGAACAGATAGGGCTTGTCCGCGGCGTAGGACAGGATCGTATAGCCGATCGCGGCAATGATCACGCCATAAGAAAGGCTGGCACCGAGATTCTCGCGCATGTCGTTCCAGCCCATGCGCAACCACTGCATCGGCCGCTCCGTTCCGATCGCACGGATGTGGGGCAGGTTGAAGTGGTGGTCCAGCGAGTCGTAGGGCTTGTCCATGTTCGGTCTCCGCGTGTCCGTGGTCTCGATCGACGCCTCGCCCGGGCCGTGAACATCACAGCCGCTATCAGGTTGGCAAGGCTCTAGCTTGTCGTGTTCTTAGAATAGGACATGTGCGAAGAGTTCGCGGATGATAGTTATTCCTGATCTAGATAGGGGCAGTCTATGCGTTGGTGCAGCCCGGGCCGTGCGGAAGGGCGGCGCAAAAGCAGAAGGGGCGCCCACCGGACGCCCCTTCGAGACACCGCTCGCAGCCTGTGCGCGGGTGATCAGGCCAGCTTTTCGCCGGTCAGGCGCTCGTAGGCCTCGCGGTACTTGCCCGCGGTGTGCTCGATGACGTTGGCCGGCAGCTTCGGGCCGGGTGCGGTCTTGTCCCAGTCGAGCGTCTCGAGATAGTCACGCACGAACTGCTTGTCGAAGGACGGCGGGCTGATGCCTTCGCGATAGCTGTCGGCGGGCCAAAAACGCGACGAGTCGGGGGTGAGCGCCTCGTCGATCAGGTGCAGGGTGCCGGCGGTGTCGATGCCGAACTCGAACTTGGTGTCGGCGATCAGGATGCCACGGGTCGCGGCGTATTCGGCCGCCTCGGAATACAGCGCGATCGCCGCGGCGCGTGCCTCTTCGGCGAGCTGGGCGCCGGTCTTGCCGGTGCCGACCAGTGCGTCCTTCAGCAGCGCCGCGCAGCGCGCCTGCGCCTGTGCGAACGAGATGTTCTCGTCGTGCTCGCCCATGTCGGCCTTGGACGAGGGCGTGAAGATCGGCGCCGGCAGCTTCGCCGCCTGCTGCAGGCCCGCCGGCAGCGCGATGCCGCAGATCGCGCCGGTGGCCTGGTAGTCCTTCCAGCCCGAGCCGATGACGTAGCCGCGCACCACGGCCTCGATCGGCAGCGGCTTCAGGCGCTTGACCACCAGCGCGCGCCCGCGCACCTGCTCGCGCTCGTCGGCGGCGACCACGGTCTCGGGGTCGATGCCGGTGAGCTGGTTGGGCAGGATGTGGGCGAGCTTGTCGAACCAGAAGTTGGCCAGCGCCACCAGTACGCGGCCCTTGTCGGGGATCGGGTCGGGCAGCACGACGTCGAAAGCCGACAGGCGATCACTGGTCACGATCAGCAGCTTGTCGGCGTCGACGGCGTAGATGTCGCGCACCTTGCCGCGGCCGAGCAGCGGCAGGCTCTTGATGGAAGTCTCGAAAATGGGCGTCGCCACGGTGGGGCCTCGGGTTGCTGGCAAAGGCGGGATTATAGGGGAGGGCTGCTCGGTTTCGGGGCTCCGCCTGCGGCCGTCCGCTGTGCGGGCCTGTCTCCGCGGATCGGGCCAACCGATTCGTCCTATGTCCGGAAGCGGCCGAGTACCGCATCGGCGCGGTTGGCGGTTTCATGTAGCCCCCTCAAGGTTGTGCGGATCGTCTGTATCGCGATGTCGGTCTCATTGACTCGACCGCTGATACCTTCGGTGCTCTGGGCGATGCTGGTCGTCGCACTCCGTTGCTCGGAAACCGTCAGTGCGATTTCCGACATTCGCTCCGAGACGTTGATGATCTTGGCGCGGATGTCCTCGACAAGACCGCTGGCCTCCTCGCTGCGGGCAACACTGTGCTCGACGGTCGCGACGGTGTCGTGCATCCGGTTGACCGCGCCGTCCGTTTCGTTGCGGATCACCCTGAGTTTCTGGGAGACCTCGAGCGTTGCGCTACCGGTGCGATCGGCGAGCTTGCGGACTTCGTCGGCGACGACCGCAAAGCCACGGCCCTGCTCGCCCGCACGTGCAGCCTCGATCGCGGCGTTCAGGGCGAGCAGGTTGGTCTGGTCGGCGATCTCGCGAATCACATTCACGATGCCCTCGATCTCGCTCGAGCGCTGGGCCAGGCCTTCGAGCATGGCAGCCACCTCCTTGACCTGCAGTGCGGAGGCGCCGATCTCGTTGGCGATCGAGGCGACCTGGCCGACGGTTTGCCGGGTGAGCTGGCCGGTTTCAGCGGCGAGTTTCTCCGCGTCGGCCGCGTTCTCGGCGATGTGGGCGATGCTGACGGTGATTTCCTCGACGGTTGCCGCATTGCTGCCGGCGATGTCGGCGAGCCCCTGGGACTCGCGGGCCACGCCGTCGATGCGCTCGTTGAGTTGCTTGACGCCGCTCACCAATTGCGTCGCGTCGGTGTGCAGGGAGGAAAAGGTGGTGCGCAGGCCCGTCATGAATTCATTGAAGGCTGCAGCGGTCTCGCCCACTTCGTTGCTTCCCCCGACGTCGATGCGTCGGGTCAGATCGCCGCCGCCGCCAGCGATGCTGCGCATCGCGTCACGGATATTGGAAAGGCCACCGAGGATGCGTTGCAGCACCACGATGGCGATGCCGCCGACGAGCAAGGCGACCGCCAGGACGATGCCGATATTCTTGGCAAGAAGGCTGCCGAGCGGCGCCTCGACCACCGCGCGATCGATCACCAGAACAAGCGACCAGTCGGTACCCGCCACCGGCTGCCAGGAGACGTAGCGCTCGTGCTCGCCGACCACCGCTTCGATCGGTACGTCGAGCGCGCTGCCGAGCCGAGCGGTGTTCCCCGCCAGTGCCGGTGAGATCGCGCCGATGTTCTGGAGGGCGAGCTTCGCATCGGGGTGCGCAATGATGGTTCCATCGCTGGAGACCAGCATCGCATACCCATTGCCCGGCAGTCGGATCGACAGCACATTCTCGATGACGTTGCGGAGGGAAACGTCGGCTGCGACGACGGCCGCGACGCGATCCGCGTCGCGCACCGGTGTGGCGAAAGTGATCACCAGCTGGCCCGAGAAGGCGTCGACATAGGGAGCCGTGACGAAGGATCCTTCCTTGGCGATGGCCGCCTTGTACCACGGGCGTGCAGTGGGGTCGTAGCCGGCGGGCAGATTCTGCGGCGGCGAGAACACCGTACGCTTGTCGGCATAGCCTGCATAAACCACGTCGAGCGCAAGCCCTTCCGCCGCACGCTCGAAGTAGGACACGGCGTCGGCCTCGAGTGTGATCGGGACGAGCGACTCCAGCACGCGACGACGGGTATCCACCCACTCTGCGATTCTCCCGGCATAGCTGGTCGCCGCCAGCCGGGTCGATGACTCCAGCGCAGCCTCCAACTGACCGCGCAGTTGCAGGAACGAAACGGCCGAAAGGACGATCGAGGTGAGGACGATGACCGTGAGGAGCAGGCCTACGATCATGAGCTTGATGGATTTCATGTGGGCTCCAAGTTGAGGATGGCCTGTGACCTGGGTTGGGTCTTGGTTTTTGCCGGATCGAAACCCTTCATTGGCCTGTCTCCCGGTATCGACAACCGGCTGATCTTCTTTAGGGAATCCCAGGGGGCTCCGCATTCGTCATCCACATCGCCGCCTCCCCGGCATGCGCTCCGGCACCCCGTCATCCCACTCATGGAGAGTCCGTCGCGCTCGCTGAGCGGCTCGCCGACGACGTAGAGCGCGGTGACGAAGAGAGGCGCGCGCGCCTTCCTCGAACAGCGCGGCGTGGGCGTGCGGCGGCCCGGCGCTGCGCGTGCTCGAGTGGATGTGTGCGGTCTGGGTCCCGGTGCAGGGCGGGCTGTCTGGCCGCCGCCCGCAGGCTTGTCTAGACTGCTTCAGAGGCCGGACGAGCGGACGGAGGCGAGCATGGAGAGAAGACGGTTCATCGGCGCCGCGGCGCTGGCCGGGCTCGGGGGGGCGGGCGGGGCCGGCTACCTTTCCCAAGCCCGGAGCACGGCAGCGTACGAGGCGGCAGCGAGCGCGACCTGGCGCCATGGCGAGCCCGCGCAGGGGGACGCCGGTGCGGTGCTGCGCGAGCTCGTGCGCTACGCCACCCTCGCGCCGTCCAGCCACAACACGCAGTGCTGGAAGTTCGGGCTGGGCGCACGGTCCGTTTCGATCTTCCCCGATGATGCGCGGCGCTGCCCGGTCGTGGACCCGGATGACCACCACCTGTTCGTCAGCCTGGGCTGCGCCGCCGAGAATCTCGTGCACGCGGCGCCGGCGATGGGATTGCGCTGCGAGCCCGCATTCGACGGCGAGGCCGTGCATTGTGCGCTGGCGCCGGCGGCGACTCGGCGAGGCGCCTTGTTCGAGGCCATCCCGCAGCGCCAGTCGACCCGGGGCGAGTTCGACGCGCAGCCGCTTGCGAGCGCGGAGCTGCGGCAGCTCGAGGCGGCCGGTGCGGGCCGGGGCGTGAGCGTGCAACTGCTCACCGGGATGCAGGCCCTGGAGCGCATCCTCGAGTTCGTCATCGTGGGGAATACGGCGCAGAT
>JAKLLJ010000254.1 GCA_023150215.1 Thauera sp.
GAACGACTACATCGCCGTCTTTGAAGATGAGGAAACGGTGCGTGCCCTCACGCCTGATTTCGCGAAGCTTCAGGAGTTGGAACTGCGCGGCGTAATCGTTACTGCTCCTGGGAAGGACGTCGACTTTGTAAGCCGGTTCTTTGCGCCGAAGATCGGAATACCCGAGGATCCAGTGACAGGTGCTGCTCATTGCGAACTGACGCCATATTGGGCACAGCGGCTCGGCAAGCGCTCCTTCGAGGCGAGACAGGTGTCGCCGAGAGGCGGGCGGCTCTCATGCGAGTTGCAAGAGAGCCGCGTGATTCTCTCCGGGAAGGCCGTCACGTTCATGGTCGCTGAAATCGAATTGGGAGTTTAGGGAGCGAGCCCATCCCGTCGCTACGCCACGCCTCCGGGCCGCCGTCCTTCAGGTGGGCGCCCTCGAGGCGCGCTGTGGCAGCGCGATCTTGATCCGCCCCGGTCACCTTGTCGGCATCGCCACTCACGATCAAGCCTGGTCCATCCTCCGTGCGCCGCGAGGGACGCCCTAGCCCAGACTCGCGCTGTCGATCACGAAGCGATACTTCACGTCGCCCGCGAGCATGCGCGCGTAGGCCTCGTTGATCTGCTCGGCGCGGATCAGCTCGATGTCGGCGACGATGCCGTGCTCGGCGCAGAAATCGAGCATTTCCTGCGTTTCGGGGATGCCGCCGATCATCGAGCCGGCGATGGTGCGGCGGCGCATGATCAACTGCAGCACGTTGGGCGAGGGATGCGGCGATGCAGGGGCGCCCACCAGCACCATCGCCCCGTCGCGCTTGAGCAGCTTCACGAACGCATCGAGCTCATGCGGTGCGGCAACGGTGTCGAGGATGAAGTCCAGGCTCTTTTTGTGCGCCGCCATCTCGTCTTCATTGCGCGACACCACGACCTCGTCCGCCCCGAGTGCGAACGCGGCCTTGCGCTTGGACGCCGAGGTGGTGAACGCCACCACCCGCGCGCCCATCGCATGGGCGAGCTTGACCCCCATGTGGCCCAGGCCGCCGATGCCGACCACCCCGACCTTCTGCCCCGGCCCCACCTTCCAGTGGCGCAGCGGCGAGTACGTGGTGATGCCGGCGCACAGCAGCGGCGCCACCGCGGCAAGCTGCGCCTCGGGGTGGCGAATGCGCAGCACGTAGCGCTCGTGCACCACGATGCGCTGCGAGTAGCCGCCCAGGGTGTGGCCGGGCGCATCCGGGGTCGGCGAGTTGTAGGTTCCGACCATGGCGTCGCAGTAGTTCTCCAGGCCGCTGTCGCAGTCCGCACAGTGCTGGCAGCTATCGACGATGCAGCCGACGCCGACCAGATCGCCCGCCGCAAAGCCCTCGACATGGGCGCCGACCGCCGAGACGCGCCCGACGATCTCGTGGCCGGGCACGCAGGGGTAAAGCGTCCCCGCCCACTCCGAACGCACCTGATGGATGTCGGAGTGGCACACGCCGCAGAACGCGATCTCGATCTGCACGTCGTGCGGACCGGGCGCGCGCCGGGTGATCTGCAGCGGCACCAGGGGCTGATCACCGGCGTGCGCGCCGTAGGCCTGGATGGAGGTAGGGGCGAGGTCGGTGACGGGTGGGCTCATGAGGGCTCCTGAGGGTGAAGAGGTGGACGGTACGACCGCACGGCCTTGCCTGAAGCAGGACGCGCGCGACGGGGATTTGATGAGGCGCGCGCCGGGAGATGACAGGGCGCCAGCGCCAAGCTCACCAATCGGTTACGGATCCGGCGGGCGCCCCCGCGCTGATCACGCCAATGCTGCGGATCGCCAGCGCGAAAGGGCCGAACTGGCGGTCGGCGATCATCAGCCCGAGCTGTTCGATCCGCGTGCCGTGCAGCGACGGGGCGCCGGCGACCGGACGGCCGCGATGCGTGGGGCGGAATGCCGCCAGCGGCAGGTGCGCACGGGTCCAGGTGCCGGCGCCGGTTTCGAATGCAGCCTGGTAGTTGATGCCGTCGAAGCCGTGGTCGGTGCGCAGGTTGAGCTTGTAGCGGCGGCCATCGCCGCGCACGTCGAGCTCGAGGGCGTCGAGCTCACCGACTGGCGGTTGCGAAACCCGGCTGCGCATCGAAGCGAAGCCGCCGTTGTTGTCCGCCGACACCACGCCGGCGAAGACCGCGTGGCCGGCCGGATCGAAACGCAGCACGCTGCGCGACATCCCGCCCATTACACGATCGTCGATCGCCGACCAGCTGGCGATCGACTCGGGCTGATCGAAGACAAAAAGGGTCTGGTGCATGGCGGGATTCCAGGTGCGTGCGGCGCTCACGCGCACATCCTAATACACACCCGCGCCGCCAGCCTCACCCGTGCAGGATCGCTGACAATCGTCCCCATTGCTCGTCGAAGATGCCGGCATCCATCGGGCGGACCTTGTCCATCCGCGGCACGAAATCCATGTGGGCGAGGAGGTCGCGCTCGATGTCGATGCCGGGCGCCACTTCGAGCAGTTCCATGCCGCCCTCGCGGGTGAGCTGGAACACCGCGCGCTCGGTCACGTACATCACCGTCTGCCCCACCCCGGCGGCGTAGTGGCCGCTGAAGGTGATCTGCTCCACCTGGTCGAGGAACTTGCGGCTGGTGCCTTCGCGGACGATCTCCAGGCGACCGTTTCCGGCACGGATCTGCAGCCCGCTGGCGGTGAAGGTGCCGCAGAACACCACCTTCTTTGCGTTCTGGGTGATGTTGATGAAGCCGCCGCAGCCGACCGGCCGGCCGCTGAACTTGCTCACGTTGACGTTGCCATGGACGTCGGTCTGCGCCAGGCCGAGGAAGGCCACGTCCAGCCCGCCGCCGTCGTAGAAGTCGAACTGGTAGCCGGGGTCGAGGGTGGCGTCGGCGTTGGTGGCGTGGGCGAAGTCCGGGCCGTCGGCAGGAATGCCGCCGATGTGGCCGGTCTCTAGGGTGAGCGCCATCAGGTCCTGCACGCCCTCCTCCGCCGCCACCGTGGCGATGCCGGCGGGCACGCCGATGCCCAGGTTGACGATCGCGCCATGGCCGAGCTCGACCGCCGCACGGCGGGCGATGATCTTGCGCTCGTCGAGCGGCAGGCGCGGCAGCGAATGCACCGGCACGCGGACGTCGCCGGTGAAGGCGCGGTTGTACTGCGTGCCCATGGTCTGCATGTGGTTCTCGGGGCGGCCGATGACGACGTGGTCGACGAGGATGCCGGGCACCTTGACCTGCTTCGGATGCAGCGTGCCGTTCTGCACCACCTGCAGGACCTGCGCGATGACGATGCCGCCGTTGCGCCGGGCGGCCTGCGCGATCGAGATCGACTCGTTGAAGATGCCCTCGTCCTCGACCGTGATGTTGCCGTTCTCATCCGCGCTGGTGCCGCGGATCAGCGCCACGTCGATCCGGGGCGCGCGGTAGAACAGCCACTGCTCGCCGTCGAACTCGACGCGCTCGACCAAGTCCTCGGTGGTGACCGCGTTGATCTTGCCGCCCTCGATGCGGGGGTCGACGAAGGTCTCCAGCCCGACCTTGGTGATCAGCCCCGGACGGCCGGCGGCCATCTCGCGCGGCAGCACCACCAGCACGCCCTGCGGCAGGTTGTAGGCCTCGATCCGGTTCTCCATGATCAGCTTCATCAGGATCGGCCCGCCGACGCCGAAGTGCCCGCCGACGATGCGCTTGATCATGCCGGGCTGGGTCAGGTGGTAGATCCCCTTGTCCTTGGCGTTGCCCAGGCCGCATGCATGCCAGATGCTCATGTCGCGCGGGTGCCCGGTGGCCTGGAAGCGCGCCTGGATGGCGATCGCGACCTCCTCGGCAAACCCCGCCAGACCCACCCCGCTGCAGTAGAGGGTGGCGCCGTCCTTGATCAGTGTGGCGGCGTCGGCCGCAGTGATGACTTTTGTGCTTGCCATGATGGGCGTTCCTGGAAGTTGTCGTTGGAGGGCGCGACGCACGCAGCCCGCGGGGCGGAGAGCGGGGAAGTGGTTGAAAGGCGTTTGCCGCCGCGATCGTCCCGACCATTGGGACACGGGTTCGCGGCATCGGGACACGGGTTCGCGGCATCGGGACACGGGTTCGCGGCTTCCGCCGCTCCTACACCGGACCAGCCCCCTGTAGGAGCGGCGGAAGCCGCGAATCCCTGTCGACGCCCGCGCTTCATCCGCTTCCCAAGGAGAACATTGCTCAGAACGCGGCTTCGTCGAAACGGGTCAGGGCCGCGCCGGCCTCGCGCACGGTGGCGGCGTGGGCGGTGGCCTGCGGACCGATGGTGGCGAGGTAGAAGCGCGCGAGATCGACGATGCCGGCCAGGTAGGTCGCATCGCCGTCGCCTGCGCGCTGCTTCGCCTGCGCGGCGAGCGCGGCACGACCGAGCTGCCAGCCCCCGCACACGGTGCCGAGCAGATGCAGGAAGGGTACCGCGCCGGCGAGTACGTCGGCGAACTGCTCGCGGCCGTTGGCGAGCATCCAGTCGGTGGCCGACTCCAGCGCATCGATCGCGTCGCCCAGGCCGTCGCCGATCTCGGCAAGCCCCGCGCCGGCGAGCTCGGCGGCGCTCGCACGCAGGTCGATGATGAGCGCCTTGAGGGTGGCGCCGCCCTCGCGCAGGATCTTGCGCCCGACCAGGTCGTTGGCCTGGATGCCAGTGGTGCCCTCGTAGATAGTGATGATGCGAGCGTCGCGGAAGTGCTGCGCGACCCCGGTCTCCTCGATGAAGCCCATGCCGCCGAAGACCTGGATGGCCTCGTCGCAGACGTCGTTGCCCACCTCGGTGCACCAGCCCTTGGCCACCGGCATCAGCAGGTCGACATAGCGGCGGTGCTTGTCCGCCACCGCGGCATCGGGGTGGTGGTGGGCGATGTCGAACCAGCCGGCCGCGGTGTACAGCAGCACCCGCATCGCCATCACACGCGCGCGCATCGACAGCAGCATGCGCTTGACGTCGGGGTGGCACAGGATGGGCCTGCCCGAGGCCCCGCTCACCGGGTCGCGCCCCTGCACGCGCTCGCGGGCGTAGCCGAGCGCCATCTTGTACGCGCGCTCGGCGAGCGCCACGCCCTGCACGCCGACCCCGAAGCGCGCCTCGT
>JAKLLJ010000255.1 GCA_023150215.1 Thauera sp.
TACATGTCGGGCTCGAGATCGAGCTGACTGGCATCGTAGCCTTCGACCAGGCCGATGCCCTGCTCCTCAAGCTGGGTGCTCATCGGCGGATAGACGTTGGCGTCGCAACCGGTGACGGTGTGGCCCGCAGCGCGCGCGAGCAGTGCAACGCCGCCCATGAAGGTACCGCAGATGCCGAGGATGTGAATATGCATGAGTCTTTGCCCTTGGGGGAGGCCGTCATCCGGTTGAAACCGGCGGGTGTACAATGGGCGCGCATTCTACCCGAGCCCCACCATGCCCTCACACGCCCACGTATCCCGCAGCGGCGGCCTGCGGCGCGAAATCGCCGCGCTCGCCGCACGCATGATGGCCGAGGACGGTATCAGCGACTTCGGTTTCGCCAAGCGCAAGGCGGCCCGCCAACTCGGCGCCACCGACGCCGACGCACTGCCCAACAACACCGAGATCGAGACTGAGCTGCGCGCCTGGCTGGCGCTCTACCAGGACGAGGAACAGCCGGAAAGACTGCTCGAGATGCGCACCGCGGCCGTGGCAGTGATGCGCCTGCTGGCGGATTTCCGCCCCTATCTCACCGGCGGCGCACTCGACGGCACCGCCGGACGCTATTCCGAACTCGAGATCGAGCTCTTCCCGGAGAGCACCAAGGACGTGGAGATCTTCTTCCTCAACCAGGACTTCGCCTACGAACACCGCGAGCCGCGCCGGCCTGCGCCGCACGCTCCCGAGGCGATCCTCAGCTTCGACTGGGACGAAGTTCCGGTGAAGGTGTCGATCTACCCGTCGGGCGCCGAGCGCAACCCGCGCAAAGGCCAGGACCGTGCGCGCATCACTCAGGTCGAGGCCCTCCTTGCCGACGTGCACGCCACTGGCGAAGGCCAGCCCCGCGGCGGCGGCTGACCCGCGGCACGCCGCCAGTTCCAGCTTGCACCGCACGCACGGGGAGCGCAGAATCCGCGCACATCGCGCCCTCGTCACACAAGCTGGACATCGTCCGCCCCCCCCAAAGTGGACAATATGTGGCGATTTGCGGCAAACTTGCGCTTATGAAGCGCTCAAAATGCTCGCCCACAACTCAACGCAGGGCACCTCGAAAATTGCCGCAGCATGATGCGGCAGCGCTTCTCGACACCCCCCACGACCAGCGCCGCACTGCTGCCGGCCCCTGCTCGCCATCGGCGCCCGACCACCGCGCCAGCTTTCGTCTGCGCGTGCGCATCGGCCCCTGCCGATCGCACACGCCCGGCAGCGCTGCCGCGCGGGCCGCACCCGCACACTGAATCGTCCCGACTGCAGCGCCCGCGTGGGCGGATGCGGTCATGTCCGGAGAACACCATGGATCTGCGCAAGCTAAAGAAACTCATCGACCTCGTCCAGGAGTCGGGGATATCCGAACTCGAGGTGACCGAAGGCGAGGAAAAGGTACGCATCGCCAAGCACGCCCCGGCGGCACCCGCGACCTACTACGCATCGCTGCCGCCCGTCGCAGCGCCCGCAGCAGGGGCCGCACCGATCGCACCAGCCGCGGCGAGCATCAGCGACGAACTGCCCGAAGGGCACGTGGTCAAGTCGCCGATGGTCGGCACCTTCTACCGTGCCGGCGCGCCGGGCGCGAAGGCCCTGGTCGAGCTCGGCCAGCAGGTGTCCGCCGGCGACCGGCTGTGCATCATCGAGGCGATGAAGCTCATGAACGAGATCGAGTCCGATGCCGCTGGCGTGATCAAGGCCATCCTGGTCGAGAACGGCGAGCCGGTCGAATACGGCCAGCCCCTGTTCGTGATCAGCTGAGTCCGCCATGTTCGAGAAGATCCTGATCGCGAACCGCGGGGAGATCGCCCTACGCATCCTGCGCGCCTGCCGCGAACTCGGCATCAAGACGGTCGCGGTGCACTCGGAGGCCGATACCCACGCCAAGTACGTGCGCCTGGCCGACGAGTCGGTGTGCATCGGCCCGCCTTCGTCGGCGCTGAGCTACCTCAACGTGCCGGCGATCATCTCGGCCGCCGAAGTCACCGACGCCGAAGCCATCCACCCGGGCTACGGCTTCCTGTCCGAGAACGCCGATTTCGGCGAGCGTGTCGAGCAGTCCGGCTTCGTGTTCATCGGCCCGCGCCCGGAAACCATCCGCCTGATGGGCGACAAGGTCTCGGCCAAGGACGCGATGAAGGCCGCCGGCGTGCCTTGCGTGCCCGGCTCGGACGGCGCCCTGCCCGAAGATCCGAAGGAGACCGTCAAGATCGCGCGCGCGGTCGGCTACCCGGTGATCATCAAGGCCGCCGGCGGCGGCGGCGGTCGCGGCATGCGCGTGGTGCACACCGAGGCGGCGCTGCTCAACGCGGTCACCACCACCCGCGCCGAGGCCCAGGCCGCCTTCGGCAACCCGGTGGTGTACATGGAGAAGTTCCTCGAGAACCCGCGCCACATCGAAATCCAGATCCTTGCCGACCAGCATGGCAACGCGGTCTATCTGGGCGAGCGCGACTGCTCGATGCAGCGCCGCCACCAGAAGGTCATCGAGGAAGCGCCTGCGCCCGGCATCGACCGCAAGGCCATCGCCAAGGTCGGCGAGCGCTGCGCCGAGGCCTGCCGCAAGATCGGCTACCGCGGCGCCGGCACCTTCGAGTTCCTGTTCGAGAACGGCGAGTTCTACTTCATCGAGATGAACACCCGCGTGCAGGTCGAGCATCCGGTCACCGAAATGATCACCGGCATCGACATCGTGCAGGCCCAGATCCGCATCGCCGCTGGTGAAAAGCTCTGGTTCCGCCAGCGCGACATCGAGTTCCGCGGCCATGCGATCGAATGCCGGATCAACGCCGAGGACCCGTTCAAGTTCACGCCCTCGCCCGGACGCATCACCAACTGGCACACGCCGGGCGGCCCCGGCATCCGCGTCGATTCGCACGTCTATAACGGCTACACGGTGCCGCCGCACTACGACTCGATGATCGGCAAGCTGATCGCGTTCGGCGACACCCGCGACCAGGCGATTCGCCGCATGCGCATCGCGCTCTCCGAGATGATGGTCGAGGGCATCAAGACCAACATCCCGCTGCACCAGACGCTGATGCTCGATCCGCGCTTCATCGAGGGCTGCACCAGCATCCACTACCTGGAGCACAAGCTGGCCAACCGCAACGAAGTGCAGGGCTGACGCGCGATGTGGATCTCGGTGACCTTGCAGGCCGACGCCGCCAAGGCGGAGGCGCTCTCCGACGCACTGATGGAGATCGGCGCGCTGTCGGTCTCGATCGAGGATGCCGATGCCGGCACGGCGGCCGAAAAACCGCAGTTCGGCGAACCCGGCCACCTGCCGAGCGCGCTGTGGGACCACAGCCGGGTAATCGCGCTGTTCGACGGCGACACCACTGACGAAGCGCTGCGCGCCACCTTGGCCGCGGCCGCGCAGGCCGCGGGCCTTGCTGCCCTGCCGCCGTTTTCCACCGAAACCGTGGCCGAGCAGAACTGGGTGCAGCTCACGCAGAGCCAGTTCGATCCAATCCGCATCACCGACCGGTTGTGGATCGTACCGTCCTGGCACCAGGCCCCCGACGCCGGCGCGATCAACATCGAGCTCGACCCTGGGATGGCCTTCGGCACCGGCTCGCACCCGACCACCCGGCTCTGCCTGGAGTGGCTGTGCGAGGCGGTCACGCCCGCCTGCAGCGTGCTCGACTACGGCTGCGGCTCAGGCATCCTCGGCATCGCCGCCGCCCGCCTCGGCGCCGGCGACGTGCTCGGCATCGACATCGACGACAAGGCCGTCGAGGCCGCACGCGACAACGCCGAGCGCAACCAGGCGCGGCTGCGGCTGCAGCACTCGGCGGTGCCGCTCGGCGACACCTTCGACCTGGTCGTCGCCAACATTCTCACCAATCCGCTCTGCGTGCTCGCCCCGGCGATTGCGGCGCGGGTCGCACCAGGCGGCGGGGTGGCGCTGTCCGGTGTGCTCGAAACCCAGGCGGACCAGGTCATCGAAGCGTGGGCGCCGTTCATCGCGCTGCATGTCGGCGCCGCCCTGGACGGCTGGATCCGCCTCGAAGGACGGCGCCCCGGGCCATGATGCTGACCCGCTGCCCCGCCTGCCAGACGGTGTTCCGGCTGCGCCCGGAGCAGCTTCATGCACGGGGCGGCGAGGTCCGCTGCGGGCATTGCTTCCACCCCTTCAACGCGCTCGAGCACACGGTCGAGGTTCGCGACGACGGCGCCGCGACCACAGCGGCGCCCCCACCCCCCGCGGCGAGACCGGTGTATGAAGCACGCCCCGATCCGCTGCTCGACTTCGACATCCCCGAGGTTGCCCCCTCGCCGCCGATCCGGGCGCCGCTGCCCAAGCCGGGTCTCGACGACTACGAGGACTGGCTCGCGCCCGCGCACAAGCCCGCGCTGCGCGGCACTGCGATGGACGACGGGCAGACCGGCACGGCCCCCGCCTTCGACGAGGGCGCCGCAGCGGCCCAGCCCTTTCCGGAAGTCTTGCGCAGCGCCCGGCGAGGCCTGCCGATCGACGAGGACGAGGGCGGAACGCCTGCTCGCGGCAGGGACCTCGCCGCGCCCGGGCCCTTCGCACCGACGATCTCCTACACGCCACCGCCGCCCTTCGACGACGATCCGGCCACCGCAATCCCCGGGCTCTCCACCCCCGTGCGCGAATCCGCGCGGGCCGCACCGGAACCCGCCTCCATCCCTGCACACGAGGATGAACAACCCGCCTCGCCTCACGAGCCCGACCTCGCCCGCCTCGACGCCAACTACGGACGCCCGCGCAAGGAAACCCACCCGCTCGTACGCGCGCTCGCGATGCTGCTCGCGGTCGGCTTGTCCGCACTGCTCGCGGCGCAGGCCACCTATCTGTATCGCATGGAGCTGGCGCGCGCCCTCCCCGGCCTGCGCCCCGTCCTGAGCGAGGCCTGCGCGCGCTTCGGCTGCGGCGTGCCCTATCCGCGCGATGCGGAACACATCGCGATCGAGGCCTCCGACCTGCAGGCCGAACCCGGGCGGCCCGGCTACTACCTGCTGCAA